>NCDW01000019.1 GCA_002280395.1 Flavobacteriales bacterium 32-35-8 | reverse complement strand
AAACTTTTTTTAACATAATTTTTCAAATCATTAACAATCTAAAAATAAAAAAGCCCTTAAAAGGGCTTTTTACAAAGTAAAACTACTTGAATAAATATTATTCCACTATGAACTTCCCTTTCATTAAAGCGTAATGCCCTGGAAAGCTACATAAAAAATCGTAAGTCCCAGCTTCAGGAGCATCAAACTCAACAGATGATGTTTGACCTCCACCTATTAAATCAGTATGAGCTACAATATCATTTTCTGAACCTACAGGAATGTACTTAGTATCTCTAGCAACTGCGGCTTTGCCTCCAAATTCAGCAACATCAACACCTTGTTTAAGTATTACAAAATTGTGACCCATCACATTAACATCCATTTTGCCTTTATGCCTTAATGTTATTTTTACTTTCTGCCCTGCTTTCACTTTGATTTCAGATAAATCAAATTTCATCATATCATCTCCAGTAATAACAATCTCAGTAACGTTACTACTAACTTCAGCTTGCGGTTCTTCTTCTTTTTGAACCCCTAATTTAATAGTTTCTTTTTGCTTTTCTTCTTTCTTTTCCCCACCACAACTTGTTAAAATAGCTAGTGAAAAAATAGCAACCAATACATAATTAATTTGTTTCATGCTTAAATTTAGTTTTTGTTTTATAAAATGTAATCTGTACTTATAAAATTTGAGGTTTTCTTGTTTAGCAACTCATTTAAAATAGCATTGTTATACTCATTATCTTTTGATGCTACAAATGTTCTGATAGAGAAAGACCTTAACGCATCATGTACACTTAATGTACTTACTGCTGAATCTTTTCTACCTGTGAATGGATAAACATCCGGTCCACGCTGACAAGAACTGTTCAAATTTACTCGACACACCAAATTTACTAAAGTATCTATTAACGGTGACAATGTATTAACATTTTTTCCAAACAAACTGACTTGCTGACCATAATTTGACTCTGCCATATCATCCAATGGTTGGTCAATATCAGAGAAAGAAACCACCGGAATCACTGGTCCAAACTGCTCCTCATTAAAAACCCTCATGTTCTTTTTTACAGGATATAATACGGCAGGATAAATAAAATTCTCAGATGTTTCGCCTCCTTTTTTGTTAAGAATCTTGGCGCCTTTACCAATGGCATCATCAATTAATTCTTGTATATAAGCGGGTTTGTCAACTTCAGGAAGCGGTGTTAACTTTACTCCAGGCTCCCAAGGGTTTCCAAATTTCAACGAATCCACTTTATATGAAAAGCGTCGGTTAAATTCCTCAACCACAGATTCATGAACATATAATATCTTCAATGCCGTACAGCGCTGACCGTTAAATGATAAAGTTCCCGTGATACATTCATCAACAGCTAAATCTAAATCGGCATCTGGCAAAACGATAGCAGGATTTTTAGCCTCCAAGCCTAATACAAGGCGTAATCTGTTCTTTTTAGGATGCTTTTCCTGAAGTATATTGGCAGATTTGCTATTCCCAATTAATGCCAACACATCAACTTTCCCTGTTTCCATAATAGGAGTAGCCAACACGCGACCTCGACCATAAATAATGTTTACAACGCCTTTAGGGAAGCTTTTTTGAAATGCCTCAAGTAATGGATAAATTAAAAGCACACCAAGTTTTGCAGGTTTAAAAATAACCGTATTCCCCATAATCAATGCAGGAATAAGCAAAGTAAACGTTTCGTTAAGTGGATAATTATAAGGCCCTAAGCATAAAACCACACCAAGTGGCCCTCTACGAATGTGTGCATAAACACCATCGCTCTTTTCAAATTTTGCTGAATCCCTATCTATTTGTTTGTAAGCCTCAATGGTATCATTAATATAATCAACCGTTCTATCAAATTCCTTTTCTGAATCGGGTAGATTCTTTCCTATTTCCCACATTAAAAGCTTAACAACTTCTGCTCTTTTGGTTTTCATGATCTTCACAAAAGTCTCCATGCAAGCAATACGGTCCACAACCTTCATGGTAGGCCACAACCCTTGTCCGTTTCCATAAGCTTCCTGCGCCGCATTTAGAGCGTCCAAAGCTTCTGTTGCACCAAGTTCTGGAACGGTTCCCAATAAAGTCGGTTTATATGCTTCAGTTGAAGAAATCGTAGAATAGACTTCGGAAGTATCACCTTGCCATTGCTTAAGTTCTCCTGCAACCAAATAGGATTTTTGATGCAAAAGAGAATTGATTTTATATGCTTCTGGTATTTCTGAAAATGCTGTAGTAGTCATGATGAAAATTTATATATAAAGTAATGCTAAGATACCTATATTTTTAATTATGAGCCTTCTAAAAAAGGTCATCTATCAAAAAATAGTGTATTCTTATCACTTCGCTAAATTGTATATAGAATGTATAAACCGAAATCGATTTCTCGAATATATTTTAAGACCAAAATCAGACTAAAAACTGAAACAAGTCTTGTTTATCATTAAGATAATCCCCAAAAAAGTTGCGTTGTTTCATTTTTGTGATTAATGGCTCTAAATCTTTGGCAGATTTTAATTCAATGCCCACCAAAGCTGCGCCATTTTCACGATTTGTTTTTTTGGTATATTCAAAATGGGTTATATCATCTGTCGGCCCAAGGATATCCACCACGAATTCTCTCAATGCACCGGCACGTTGAGGAAATTTCACAATAAAATAATGTTTTAGATTGGCGTATAACAAAGCGCGTTCCTTTATTTCGGCCGTTCTGGTAATATCGTTATTACCGCCACTAATGACGCAAACCACATTTTTACCTTTAATAGTTTCTGCATAAAAATCCAATGCAGAAATGCTTAAGGCACCCGCAGGCTCCACCACAATAGCATCTTTGTTATAAAGTTCTAAAATGGTTTGGCACACTTTTCCTTCTGGAACGGTAATCATATCATGGAGATTCTCTTTGCAAATCGGAAAGGTAAGATCACCAACCCGTTTTACTGCTGCTCCATCAACAAATTTTTCAATATGTTGAAGCTCGGTATTTTTATTGTTTTTTATGGAGACGGACATAGAAGGCGCGCCTTCAGGCTCACAGCCTATGATTTTTGTGTTGGGTGATAACTCTTTAAAAACAGTAGATAAACCAGCTGCCAATCCACCGCCGCCAACAGCTATAAACACATAATCAATGGGAACTTTAGTTTGTTCTAAAATTTCCAATCCAATGGTTGCTTGTCCTTCAATAACCTTTTCATCATCAAAAGGATGGATAAATGTTTTATTTAGCTCTTTACATTCTAACATGGAGGCATGATAAGCATCATCATACGTATCGCCAACTAACTTGATGTCTATAAAATCTTCGCCAAACATTTTTACCTGTTCAATTTTTTGGTTGGGTGTAGGTGTAGGCATATAAATAGTGCCTTTAATCTTCAATAATTTACAAGATAAAGCTACACCTTGGGCATGATTGCCCGCACTGGCACAAACGACGCCGTTTTTGGATTCGACCTCTGTTAACGAACTTATTTTATTATAAGCCCCTCTAATTTTATAGGAACGCACTTGTTGAAGATCTTCACGCTTCAACAAAATGTTAGCTCCAAACTCTTTTGAATATCTTAAGCTAGGGCTTAAAGGCGTAACTGCTGATACCTTCTTAATGGTTTTGGCAGCTAATTTAATATTCTTAATGCTAGGAAAATATGTTTTCTCCTTATTCATATTTACTTATATAAATCATTAATTAATAGGCATTTTTCCTCTTACTTCATTTAATTTCATTGTCATGGAAATTGCAGTATTTTCAACCCAATAATTATATTCTTCTATGGTCCTCAATCTTAAACCATTATCTAAATATCCCTCTTCTACCATTTGCATTGATCCTGCAACTTTTGACCAAATACCAACTTTTGACATAAAATCTGACCTATTCCTTTCATAATGTTCATCTGAATTTATTTTTTCAATGCAACACATTCCTATTTCTTTTAACAAATCTGGCAAGTCATCAGCAATGCCATTATTCATTCCTGCGTCCGTTCTCCATTTTAAAAATGTCTTATAAAATAGTTTCATACTTTCAGGAGGCTCAGGATTCCATTCCAATTTATTGTGATTATAATCAAGAATAGAAATTTGTCCATCAGGTTTTAATAAAGATTTCATTTTCAATAAAGCATCTTTAGGATTATTTAACCATTGTAAAACCCTTGCTGATATAATTAAATCAAATTTCTGATTGGACTCAAAATCAAATATATCACAATACTTTAGTTCTAAATTTTTTGTCTCCTTATAAGTTATTTTACCACTTTCAATGAATTTTTCTGTATTATCTATTCCAATAACTTTTCCAGATGAACCTACAATAGCTGCTACATCTTTTGAAATGGCTCCAGTTCCACAACCAACATCTAAAACAGTCATTCCTGATTTTAAAATTGGCACAAGTGTTCGGTAGTCAACTTTTAAATTTCTGTTATCAAAAATACTAGATGCTGCCTGCTCTTCTCTTTCTATGTGTTTATTGGCTTTCATTTAGGAATTTTATTAACTAAAAAGGCCTGTCAGGATTTCAAAACCTAACAAGCCTTTCCATTATTTATATAAAATGGTATTAAACTATAGGTTTCATCGCTTTCATGGAAGCTCTTAAGAAGGTTCCTATTTTCTCAACAGGATGGTTTCTTAAAGCGGCATTCACTTGAATTAACTTAGCGTTATCAACACTTTTCCCATTGTCTTTCGCATAAGCTTTACCAATAACATCGGTATCAATTTTCTTCATAAAATCACCTAACAACGGTTTACATGCGTGATCGAACAAGTAACATCCGTATTCTGCAGTGTCAGAAATAACACGGTTCATTTCATACAATTTCTTTCTTGCAATGGTATTCGCAATAAGCGGTGTTTCGTGTAATGATTCGTAGTAAGCAGATTCATCAATGATTCCAGAATCGGTCATTGCTTCAAAAGCAAGTTCTACACCAGCTCTAACAAACGCCACCATTAAAACACCATGATCATAATATTCCTGTTCAGAAATAGTCACATTACCCGCAGGTGTTTTTTCGAAAGCCGTTTCAGCAGTCGCCGCTCTCCAACCTAACAAGTTTTTATCATCATTGGCCCAATCTTCCATCATGCCTTTAGAGAAGTTACCTTCCATAATATCATCCATGTGCTTTTGGAATAACGGACGCATGATATCTTTTAATTCTTCAGACAATTCAAATGCTTTTATTTTTGCAGGATTTGAAAGTCTGTCCATCATATTGGTAATACCACCATATTT
Source organism: Flavobacteriales bacterium 32-35-8 (assembly GCA_002280395.1). Lineage (GTDB taxonomy): Bacteria > Bacteroidota > Bacteroidia > Flavobacteriales > Flavobacteriaceae > Confluentibacter. The sequence continues at coordinate 10,970 of NCDW01000019.1, read as the reverse complement.
AAGACCTTCGGTAATCGTTTCCCAACCGTATTGAATTAATTTTGAAGCATAACCGGCATCGATTCCTTTTTCAATCATTTTATCAAAACAAAGGATAGAACCTGTTTGCAACAAGCCGCAAAGAATGGTTTGCTCACCCATTAAATCTGATTTCACCTCAGCGACAAAAGACGATGCCAAAACACCAGCTCTATCGCCACCAGTCGCAGCTGCATAAGCTTTAGCTTGCGCCCAACCTTTACCTTCTGGATCGTTTTCTTCGTGCACCGCAATTAATGTTGGCACACCAAATCCTCTTTTATATTCCTCCCTTACTTCTGTTCCTGGACATTTAGGAGCCACCATAATAACAGTTAAGTCTTTACGGATTTGCGTACCTTCTTCAACAATATTAAATCCATGGGAATATGATAAAGTCGCCCCTTTTTTCATTAAAGGCATGATAGCTTTAATAACACTTGTATGTTGTTTATCTGGTGTTAAATTCAATACTAAATCGGCCGTAGGAATCAATTCTTCATAAGTCCCAACTTTAAATCCGTTTTCAGTAGCATTCACATAGGATGCACGTTTTTCTTTAATAGCTTCGGCACGCAACGTATAAGAAATATCCAAACCAGAATCTCTCATGTTCAATCCTTGGTTTAAACCCTGTGCACCACAACCTACGATGACAATTTTTTTACCCTTTAAAACTTCTACGCCATCTGCAAATTCTGCAGTTTCCATAAATCTACACTTCGACAATTGATTTAATTTATCTCTTAACGACAATGTATTAAAATAATTTCCCATTCTTAAATGTTGTTTTTATGTTATAATTGGTTATTAAATGCTGATAGCATTTCACTTATTTTCATTTCTTCTTTTGTAACGGCAATACGCCCAGAGCGCACAAATTGCATGATTCCGAAAACATTAAGCTCTCTTCTTAATGATTCAATTTCATGGCGTCTCCCCGATTTTTCAAGTACAAAAAACTTTTTGTTTACTGTTACAATTCTGGCATTACTTTCTTTTATAATATTCTGAATTTGAGGTTCTTCAAATAATAAATCAGATTTTATTTTAAACATACAAGACTCCGTATAAATGGTTTCTTCATCTGTATGATAATAAGCTTTTAAGGCTTCTACTTGCTTTTCTATTTGCTTAACCACTTTAATCGCTTGATTTTCTGTGATATTTACAACAATAACGAATCTATTGACGTTTTCAATTTCAGATTGAGACGTTGTTAAGCTTTCAATGTTGATGTGTCTGCGCTGAAAAATGGCAGATATGCGATTAAGCAACCCAATATTGTTTTCGGTATAAACCGAAATGGTGAATGATTTTATTTCTTCGTTCATTTTTAAAAGATGTTAGAGAATAGATGAAAGAAAAAAGACCTTTATAATCTTGTTCTAGATGCTTTCATACTTCTCGTTTTTCTATATTCTTTTATCTCTACTCTTGTTTCTTCAATTAACTTAAACGGATGTCTGAAACAGAAGCTCCCGATGGTATCATTGGGAACACATTATCTTCCTTCTCTACGCAAACCTCCAAGAAATAAGCATCTTTGGATGCAATCATTTCTTTTACGGCAGCAGCCAATTCGTCTCTTTTTGTTACACGCTTGCCTTCAATATAATAACCTTTGGCAATGGTCACAAAATCTGGATTTGTCATTTCTGTCGAGGCATATCTTTTATCAAAAAACAACTGTTGCCATTGACGCACCATGCCTAAAAATTCATTGTTCAAAACTACGATTTTTACTGGTACTTTATTCTGGAAAATGGTTCCAAGTTCTTGAATGGTCATTTGATAACCACCGTCCCCAATAATAGCGACAACTTCCCTATCTGGTGCAGCCATTTTAGCCCCGATTGCCGCAGGAAGGGCAAAACCCATGGTTCCCAATCCGCCAGAAGTGATATTACTTTTAGTGATATTAAATTCCGAATAACGGCACGCAATCATTTGATGCTGACCAACATCAGACACAATGGCCGCATTACCTTTACTCTCTATATTAATTTGCTTTAATACTTCACCCATTGTTAATCCTTCCTTTGTAGGATTAATATCGTCGTTAATTACTTTTTCGAATTCTATGGCATATAAATCCTTGAATTTTTGATGCCATTCAGAATGATTATTTTTATTTAACAAAGGCAATAGTGCTGAGAGACTTGACTTGGCATCACCTAAAACAGCCACATCCGTTTTAACATTTTTGTTAACTTCTGCTGGATCAATCTCAAAATGAACAATTTTAGCTTGTTTTGCATAAGTACTTAAATTCCCGGTAACGCGGTCGTCAAAGCGCATACCTATCGCAATGAGCACATCACATTCATTAGTTAATACATTGGGTCCATAATTACCATGCATACCAACCATACCTACATTTAAAGGATGTGATGTTGGTATAGCCGAAGCTCCTAAAATCGTCCATGCCGATGGAATTCCTGTTTTCTCGATAACCGCTTTTAACTGCTCTTCTGCCTGACCTAATATAATGCCTTGACCCCAAACAATAAATGGTTTTTTGGCGTTGTTAATCAAATCTGCAGCTTTAGCAACAGCCTCTAAATCTGTATCTGGGACAGGTTTATAACTTCTTACACCCTTGCATTTTTCATATTTAAAGTCCAATTCACCAAATTGGGCATCTTTAGTAATATCAACCAAAACCGGACCTGGCCTGCCACTTTTAGCAATGTAGAAAGCTTTAGCCAAAACTTCAGGTATATCTGAAGCCTTGGTAACTTGACAATTCCATTTTGTAACTGGCGTAGAAATACCCACAATATCCGTTTCTTGAAAAGCATCACTTCCCAATAAATGGGATGCTACTTGTCCTGTAATACAAACCAAAGGCGTAGAATCTATTTGCGCATCGGCAATACCTGTTACCAAATTGGTAGCTCCTGGACCCGATGTTGCCATGGCAACACCCACTCTACCAGAAATACGCGCATAACCTTGCGCGGCGTGTGCCGCACCTTGTTCATGACGTGTCAGAATATGGCTTATTTGATCCTGGAACTTATAAAGTTCATCATATACTGGCATGATGGCACCGCCGGGATACCCATAAAGAATATCAACGCCTTCCGCTATTAAACATCTAATAATAGCTTCACTACCTGTGATTCGTTCTGTTTTTTCAGTCACGTTTTGTGTTTTATTTGCTGTTTCTGTTTTCATACGCTCAATTTAATTTATGAGATTCCCTCCTACGAGGGAATGACAAAACATTTATTTAGAATGCGTCAGTTACACAACCTTTTGAAGCGGATGCTACTGATTTTGCATATTTATATAATATCCCTTTATTATGTTTTAACGCTGGTTCTACCCATTTAGCTTTTCTTTCAGCTAATTCTTCATCAGAAATTAAAACGTTAATTGAATTGTCTTCAGCGCTGATTTTAATCCTATCGCCTGTTTTTAATAGTCCTATGGCACCACCATTTTGTGCTTCAGGCGTGATATGCCCCACTACAAAACCGTGAGTTCCTCCAGAAAAACGTCCATCAGTTATTAATGCCACCGATTTCCCTAAACCTGCACCCATAATAAGCGAGGTTGGTTTTAACATTTCTGGCATTCCAGGGCCGCCTTTTGGACCAACGTATCGAATGACGACGACATCTCCTTTTTCTACTTCACCATTTGAAATTCCTGTATTGGCGGCTTGTTCACCATCATATACAACCGCTTTTCCTTCAAATACCAATCCTTCGTTTCCTGATATTTTTGCAACAGCACCTTCAGTCGCTAAGTTTCCGTAAAGAATTTGTAAGTTCCCTGAAGATTTTAAGGCTTTATCTTTTGGATAAATAACATCTTGATCATTTTCAAACTTCAGTGGCTCCACATCTTTTAAGTTTTCAGCCAATGTTTTTCCTGTTACGGTCATACAATCACCATGTAAATAACCATTGTCCAGTAAATATTTCATGACAGCAGGTGTTCCTCCAATACCGTGAACATCTTCCATCAAGTATTTTCCGCTAGGTTTTAAATCCGCTATCAACGGCGTCCTATCACTAACACGTTGAAAATCCTCTAAAGTAAACTCAATATCTGCAGCATGGGCAATCGCTAAGAAATGTAACACCGCATTTGTAGATCCGCCTAACGCATTTACAAGTGCAATAGCATTTTCAATGGATTTTTTAGAAATGATATCTAAAGGTTTTAAATCCAGTTCCAACAGATTTTTAATCGCGATAGCGGTTCTTTCACTTTCTGATAATTTATTCGGATTTTCTGCAGGAATGGAGGAATTATAAGGGAGTGCAAAACCCATACATTCTATCGCAGATGCCATTGTATTGGCTGTGTACATACCGCCACATGCTCCAGCACCTGGAATGGCACTTTTTATAATTTCCCTATATTCTTCTTCACCAATTTCCCCAGCAACTTTTTGTCCCAAAGCTTCGAAAGCCGAAACAATATTTAATTTTCTACCTTTATATTTGCCTGAAGCGATGGTACCACCGTACATCATTATAGAAGGACGATTCAAACGCAACATCGCAATAACCGCTCCCGGCATATTTTTATCGCAACCCACAACAGATATTAACGCATCATAACTTTGAGCATTCATAACCGTTTCGATAGAATCTGCAATGATATCGCGAGATACTAAAGAATAATTCATTCCCGAAGTTCCCATTGAAATACCATCACTAACACCAATCGTGTTAAACCCTAAACCAACTAAACCAGCTATTTTGCACTCGATTTTGACCTCAGCCGCTAAGCCATTTAAATGCATATTGCACGGATTGCCATCGTATCCCGTACTAGCAATGCCCACTTGGGCTTTATTCATATCTTCATCGGACAAACCTACAGCATATAACATGGCTTGAGATGCTGGTTGAGATTCATCTTGAGTTAATCTTTTACTATATTTATTAAGTTCTTTCATATTCTTTATAGAAATTTAAGCTCTATAATTGGTTAATTACTAAATATCTTATATTTTAAGAATTTCATTAAAAATTCAACAATCATTTAAAACGAGTTTCAAAATTAAATCTTTACCGCTTTAGTATGATGATTCATAACTATAGCTGGTTAAATTCACAGCTAACAAAAATCATTTAAATCATTTATAATCAAATGTTTAATTCATTTTTTTTATGATGTCCAATCTTGAAAAATTCTTCATAAAAAAACCTTCCGTTTTAGGGAAGGCCGTAAATTATATCTTTATTAAATACGCTCCCTACCGTTGTGAAATGATCACAATGATGATGACAGAAACTATATTTAAAATTTGTCTTTTCATTTTTGTTTTACAAATATTTCGATTTAAAAATAAATAACCTAATCTTTTTTTATAAAAAATAAAAATCAATTTGTTTTTCCTTTTATTTTTTTACTTTTGCCGTAAGAAATAACAGAGGAAAGATTTGACTGATTGCAACCTCTTTATGTAGAACTTCTTTTTAAAAAATACTGAAACAAGTTCAGCATAGTTAAAAATGCTAAAGGCAGTGAAAACTCCCTGAGACGTTATCGTCAAATCGCCCTTATAATACATAATCAAATGGCATATTTATTTACCTCAGAAAGCGTATCTGAAGGTCACCCAGACAAAGTAGCTGATCAAATTAGTGATGCTTTAATAGATAATTTTCTAGCATTCGACAAAAATTCTAAAGTAGCTTGTGAAACCTTAGTAACCACCGGACAAGTAATCCTTGCCGGGGAAGTGAAATCACATACCTATTTAGATGTTCAAAAAATTGCAAGGGATACCATAAACAAGATTGGATATACCAAAGGCGAATATATGTTCGATGGCAATTCTTGTGGTGTTTTATCTGCGATTCATGAACAATCAGACGATATCAATCGTGGGGTTGACAGAGCGACAAAAGAACAACAAGGCGCCGGAGATCAAGGTATGATGTTTGGTTACGCGACTAACGAAACTGAAAACTATATGCCACTGGCATTGGATTTATCACATAGATTATTAATTGAACTTGCTGCTTTACGTAGAGAAAATAAAGAGATTACCTATATAAGACCCGATTCTAAAAGTCAGGTAACTATTGAGTATAGCGATGATAATATTCCGCAACGTATTGATGCGATTGTTTTATCAACCCAGCACGATGATTTTGCGGATGATGATACCATGCTCGCAAAAATTAGAAAGGATATTATTGGTATTTTAATACCACGCGTAAAAGCAAAATTACCACAAAATATTCAAGCATTATTTAATGATGACATTACTTACCATATAAACCCTACTGGAAAGTTTGTCATTGGCGGCCCACATGGTGATACAGGATTAACAGGTCGGAAAATTATCGTGGACACCTATGGCGGAAAAGGTGCCCATGGTGGTGGTGCATTTTCTGGAAAAGACCCAAGTAAAGTGGACAGAAGTGCCGCATATGCTACAAGACATATTGCTAAAAATTTGGTTGCTGCTGGTGTTGCTGATGAAGTTTTAGTTCAAGTTAGTTATGCAATTGGTGTGGTAGAGCCGATGGGTATTTTTATAAATACTTATGGGACCTGTCCGTTTAACATGACTGATGGTGAAATTGCGGAAATTGTTTCTAAAATATTCGATATGCGTCCGTTTGCTATCGAAGAGCGCTTAAAATTACGTGCTCCTATATACAGTGAAACGGCTGCTTACGGACACATGGGGCGCAAAAATGAAATCGTGACCAAAACATTTAAACAACCTACTGGAGAATCCATAACTTTAGAAGTAGAATTGTTTACTTGGGAAAAACTAGATTATGTTGATAAAGTAAAAGCTGCTTTTAATTTATAAAAACAACTCATAAAAATTCAATCAAGACTGCCATAACGAGCAGTCTTTTTTGTTTATTTGAATTTGAATAAATTTTCTATTACTTTCGTTTGCCTGCACATATAAAAACCATTTTAAACTAACCACATGGGCATTAAAAAATTATGCTATGCATAAATTCATAAATTATGGACTACTATCATTCTTAATCATTATTTGTATATTGAGTTGTAAAGTTTCTTCGGTTTCAGAGATTAAATTACATGATCATTGGAGTTTTAAAAATTCCCAAGATACCTTATGGAATCAAGCAAGCGTCCCAGGTACCGTTCACACGGATTTACTTTCCCTAGAAAAAATAGAAGACCCTTATTATCGCTTAAACGAGCACGGTTTACAATGGATAGACAAAACCGATTGGCATTATCAAACCACTTTTCACCTCACAAAAAAAGAGATTTCAAAAGAACACATTGAGTTGGATTTTTCAGGGTTGGATACTTACAGCAAAGTATATTTGAACGATTCATTAGTACTTGAAACTGATAATATGTTTCGCAATTATATTGTTGATATAAAACATGTATTGAAAACTGGCGATAACATTTTACAAATTCATTTTGAATCCCCCATTAATAAAGGAGTTGAAAAACACGATGCTTTAGGCTACAACCTTCCTTTATCAGATAACGATTTAGCAAAAATCGGACAAGTACAAGGCAATAAACATGTAAGTCCGTTTACCAGAAAAGCTGGTTATCATTTTGGTTGGGATTGGGGACCTCGATTGGTGACATCGGGTATTTGGAAACCCATAACATTAAGAAGTTGGAACCATCTTAAAATTGAAGACGTGTTTATCCAACAAGATAGCATCGGTGAAAAAGCCCTCATGACTGCTTTAGTTGAAGTTGATGCAATTGAAAATAGCGATACAAAAGCTGAAATATTTGTAAATGGCGAATCCATAAAAACAATTGATTTAGAATTAACTCAAGGCAAAAACAACCTTAGCATTCCTTTTGAAATTGAAAACCCACAATTATGGTGGCCCAACGGCATGGGTGAACAATATTTATATGATATAGAAATCAGATTAACTTCAAATGGTTTTGTAGATACAAAATCACATAAAATTGGTTTAAGAACCATTGAATTAATTAGAGAACCTGACAACATGGGAACTTCATTCTACTTTAAAGTCAATGGTTATCCCGTATTTATGAAAGGTGCTAATTACATTCCTCAAGACGTCTTTTTACCCAGAACCAAAAAAGAACAATACGAGCACATTTTATCTTCTGCCAAAGCTGCCAATATGAATATGATACGCGTTTGGGGCGGCGGTATTTATGAAAATGATGAATTTTACCAACTGTGCGACGACATGGGGCTTCTGGTTTGGCAAGATTTTATGTTTGCTTGTTCTATGTATCCAGGCGATGAACGCTTTTTAGAAAATGTAAAACAAGAAGCCATAGACAATGTTAAAAGGCTAAGAAACCACACCTCAATTGCACTTTGGTGCGGTAATAATGAAGTGCTTATTGCTTGGGAAAGTTGGGGATGGAAAGATAAAATGACTAGAGAACAATCCAAAGACGTTGCCAATACTATTTGGAAAGCTTATAATACTATTTTCCACAACATGTTGCCAGAAGTGGTTGCTAATTATGATTCGGCACGTCCTTATTGGCCATCATCACCAGGTAGTGATTTTGGCGAAAAAGAATCATTTGACAAAGGCGATGTACATTATTGGATGGTATGGTGGGGCAAAGAACCTTTTGAAAAGTACAATACGGCGATACCACGATTTATGTCCGAATACGGTTTTCAATCCTTCCCTGAATTTTCGTCGGTAGAAAAATATACGATTCCAGAAGATCATAACATTTATTCTGATGTTATGAAATCCCATCAACGCTCTAGTATTGGCAATGAAACCATTGAAGATTACATGCTTCGCTACTACAAAAACCCCAAGGATTTTGAGAGTTTTTTATATGTAAGTCAGTTGCTGCAAGCTCATGGCATTCAAGTGGGTATTGAGGCACACAGACGACATAGAGATCGTTGCATGGGCAGTTTGTATTGGCAAATTAACGATTGTTGGCCGGTGGCATCTTGGTCTAGCATTGATTATTATGGCAAATGGAAAGCTTTGCATTATACAGCAAAAAAATCTTTTGAAAACTTTTTAATCAGTTTTGAAAACAATAAAGATGCTATGGATGTATTTGTGGTTTCAGATTCGCTAAAACCGATTAATGCCACATTAAAAATAAGTTTGATTGATTTTGATGGAACCATTTTAAAGCAACAAGAAGAAGCTATTGAAGTCAAAGAAAATCAATCAAAAAAATACATAAGCTTGCTGAAAAACGAGTTTTTAGCCGCCGTTGATTCTACTAAAGTGTTGCTGAAAGCAGAATTATTCAATACCGAAAACAATACCATCATCACAGAAAACATCCTGTATTTATCGGCATTTAAAAACCTAAGCCTGCCAACACCAAAGTTAACCTTTTCTACAACAGAAACTACCGAACACTTTATAGTGACTCTTAAAACCAAAAAACTAGCAAAAAACGTGTTTTTAGCTTCGGGTTCCAATCATAATTTTTCCGATAATTTTTTTGATATGCTACCAAATACCCAGAAAACGGTCAGCATAAAAAAAACAGAATCAGAAACTTTGGAAATGTTTACGGACAAATTAAAGGTGATTACTTTGGTTGACACTTATGATAATTTGGGAATATCCTTGCTAAAACAATTCACCAATAGACTAAAAACGGCTTTTGGTAGTCGCTAATTTATTTACATTCAATTAATTATGACTTTATTTAATTTTAATACTGAAAGCGATATTTCCAATTGGAAGATTGTAAACGACACTGTTATGGGTGGCGTTTCTAATGCCAGCATCATTAAAAGCGATTCTCAAACTGGAATTTTTAAAGGTGATGTGTCGCTGAAAAACAATGGTGGTTTTGCCATGGTTCAATATAAATTTGACACCATAATGGTGGATGCTTTTACTGAAACCACTATAAAATTAAAGGGCGATGGTAACACGTATCAATTCAGGATTAAAACCCATTTAAACGACGCACATGCTTATATCTTTCCCTTTAAAACTTCTGGAGATTGGGAACATATAACCATTCCTTTTTCAGCTATGAGTCCTGCCTTTCGTGGTAAAAAATTAGACATAGAAAATTATCCAGGAAAACAAATGTCACTTATTGCTTTTTTAATTGGCAACAAAAAAGAAGAATCATTTAAACTTGAAATTGATTCTATAGAATTAAATTAATCAACTTAAGCATCTAAATCTTATTTTTGCAACCATGGACACTACAAAACAGGTTACAAAAAAAATACAACGTGCCACTGCCGAAGCTATTGCGCAATTCTCCATGATAGATGAAGGGGACCGCATTATGGTTTGCCTTTCTGGCGGAAAGGATAGCTATACTTTGCTAGATATGATGCTTCATTTCCAAAAAGTAGCGCCTATTTCTTTTGACATTATTGCCGTTAATTTAGACCAAAAGCAACCTGGATTTCCTGTAGAAGTCTTGCCAAATTATTTGAACGACCTAGGTGTAAACTATAAAATTATAGAGAAAAACACCTACAAAATTGTCATGGAAAAAACGCCAGAAGGTAAAACCACCTGCAGTTTATGTTCCAGATTACGGCGCGGGACGCTTTACGAAGCTGCTCGGGATTTAAAATGCAATAAGTTGGCACTTGGGCATCACAAAAATGATATTTTGGAAACCTTTTTTCTCAACTTCTTTTTTGCTGGAAAAATGGAAACCATGCCACCAAAATTTAAGAATGATGCAGGCGATTTAATCATACTCAGGCCTCTGGCTTTTTGTAATGAAAGCGATATTGAAGAATACTCCAATGCCATGCAATTCCCCATAATACCTTGTAATTTGTGCGGTTCCCAAGAAAATTTACAACGCAAAAAAGTAAAGCAAATGATAACCGATTGGGAAACCGAATTCCCAGACCGAAGCACAATCATGATGCATGCCTTACAAAACGTATACCCTTCCCACTTGCTAGACCGCAACCTTTATGATTTTGATATGCTTAAAAGCAAGATTGAAGAATTTCAATGTTCTTAGATTATTTCTTGCTATTTTTT
>NCDW01000018.1 GCA_002280395.1 Flavobacteriales bacterium 32-35-8 | reverse complement strand
AATATAGGTACCCACCGCGTAAAACAACTTAAAGATGGTTGGACCATAGTGACTTTAGATGGCAAACCCAGTGTCCATTTTGAACATGACGTTGCCATCATTGACGGAAACCCTGAAATACTTTCTACATTTGCTTACGTTCATGAGGCATTGGGCATCACCTCCAATGAAGAAGATGAATTTAGACAAAAAGCATTAGTGCTGTAGAATGAAAACGGTCTTCAAAATAATTCTTAACCTCATTCCAAGACCTTTATTAATAAGGTTGAGTTATTTGATTCGTCCTATTTTAGCTTTTTTTTTAAAAGGAAATGCATTCACTGATCCCATTGATGGAAAAAATTTCAGGTCGTTTTTACCTTACGGCTATGGAAAACAACGAAGCAATGTATTATCCCCTTCAACATTAAGTTTAGAACGCCATCGCTTACTTTGGCTATATTTAAACAATGAAACGGATTTCTTTACTGCCAAAAAGAAGGTTTTACACTTTGCTCCCGAACAGGCTTTTTACAAACGTTTTAAAGCCATGAAAAATTTAGATTATACTACAACCGATTTAAATTCGCCACTTGCTGATGTTAAAGCAGACATCTGTAACCTTCCTTTTGAAGACAATAGTTTTGATATCATACTTTGTAATCATGTATTGGAACACATTCCAAATGACTCCAAAGCGATGCAAGAACTGTATAGAGTTATGAAAGTTGGTGGCATGGGCATTTTTCAAATTCCGCAGGATTTATCTAGAAAAACTACTTTTGAAGATAATACTATTACAGATAAAAAAGAACGTGCTAAAATTTTTGGACAGTACGACCATGTACGCATCTATGGGCTTGATTATTTTGATAAACTAAGAACCGTTGGTTTTAAAGTAGAGGAAGTTGATTATACTACCAAACTTTCAGGAGACGATATTACTAAATATTGTTTGGCAAAAGGCGAAATTATTCCTGTATGTTTTAAGTAATTAATTATCAGGAAACCCATTCAGCGATAACGTCTCCAATTCTTGCTTATCATTTTCAAAAATCAAGAATACCTTAAGCTCAGGATGCTGTTGTAAAAACGCTTTTACTTTTTCAATACCCATAGCCTTGAAAGCCGTTGCATAACCATCTGCCATCATGCAATTCTCTGCAATTACTGAAATACTCAATAAATTAGTCGCACTTGGATAACCCGTTTTGGTATCAATAATATGCGAATAACGTTTGCCATTTTCATCTATCTTAAATTTTCTGTAAGTTCCAGAAGTTGCCATAGCTTCATCTTTAAGCGAAATGGCTTTTAAGATGGATTGTGTACCATCAAAATGCGGCATCTCAACTCCTACTTTCCAAGCTTGGTTTTTTTCAATATTCACACCTTTGGCTCTTATTTCTCCACCTATTTCAACTAAATAATTTTCAATTTGCTGACTTTCTAAAAACTCACCAATCACATCAACGCCATAACCTTTTGCAATGGCATTGAAATCTATAAAAGCATTTGGGTCTTCTTTAATGATGGTGTTCCCTGCTCGTTTTATTCTATCAAATCCAACCGAAACCATTAAACTATCTATTTTTAAACTGTCAAGATTCACTATTTTACCTTCTGGTCCAAAATCCCATGCATTCACCACATCACCAATAGTTGGGTCAAAAACACCATCCGTAAATTGATGAATAACTTTAGAAGCTTCAAAAACTTTTATAAAATGTTCATCAATTTTTACTGATTCATTTCTGTTGATTTTTGAAATATCAGAATCGCTTATGTATGTTGACATAGATTGATTAATAATTGTAAACAAGCTATCAAATTGCCTTTCAAAATTAATTTCAGAATGATACGTGATGTTGTAAGATGTTCCAAAAACCTCACCCGCAAGTTTTGTGTTTTTAATGTCTTTTTTACAGGAAAAAAAACATGCTAAGATTACTAAAGTTATTATTCTTTTCACTGCAATTTCATCGTTCAATTAATTAGATTCCTACCTAGGCAAGAATGACAAATCAGTTTAAATTGGTTTCTAAAACTTGAATACCGTTGTATTCAATTAAATATTCTTCATTTAAATAAATAGGCAAATGGTCTCCATCAGGATTTCCAACACCAACCCCTGCGTATAATACTTTGGCATCTTTTTCCCTAGCATGTTCTTTAAAAGATTCCATCCAAACAACATCGTAATTGTTTGGGTTCTCGGGTAAAATAACAACCCTTACAATTACAAAATAATACTGTTTGTTTTTATCGATACAAACAAACTGTGGGTGCTTTTTAAGTTTACTATTAATGGCAATAAACTCAAATCCGCGAGATTCTAAATCTTTGCCAACATGGTTCATGGCAAGATTATGTAATTCTTGTTGACTTAATGGTTTGCTCATGGTACAAAAATACAACAAACCACTATTTTTTTATCATGAATTAATAAATTGAATAGCTGTTTACATAAGAAAGCGAGAAATGTGTAACTTTAAAATCGCTAAACCAACCTAATAAGTACATGCCGAAACATCCTGCTTCAAAAAAAATAGGTCTTTTTTTAGGGCCGCTTCTCTTTTTAATTGTTCAGTTTTTACCCTTTGAATTGTTATCTGAAAAAGCAGATACCGTCATCGCCATTGGTTCATGGATGGTTTGCTGGTGGATTACAGAGGCCGTTTCTATTTCTGTAACATCCTTATTGCCGCTTTTACTGTTTCCATTGTTTAAGGTTATGAACATGGACGATGTTGGTGCCAATTACGGAAGTCCCATTGTGTTCCTGTTCTTCGGTGGGTTTGTGCTTGCTTTGGCCATAGAAAAAGTTAATTTACATAGGCGCATTGCCCTAACTATTATAAAAAGAACCGGAACGACGCCTAATAAAGTGATTCTTGGTTTTATGATTGCCACCGGCTTTATGAGTATGTGGATTAGCAACACAGCGTGTACAGTAGTTATGCTTCCCATTGCCATGTCGGTAATATCCTTATTAATGCATGATACGGACGGGTTTACCAAAAAGGATCAGAATTTTGCAGTTAGTGTCATGCTGGGCATTGCGTTTTCGGCAAATGCTGGTGGTATTGCTACTGTTATTGGCACACCGCCGAATTCTGTCCTCATAGGTTTATTGGAGAATGAATACAATATAGAGGTTTCCTTTTTTAAATGGATGCTTATAGGCTTACCAGTTTCAATCATTTTAATTACTGTTATTTATTTTGTGATGGTTAAATGGATGTTTCCCAGTAAAGGACTCGTTTTTAACGCTTCAAAAGATGTTATTAATGCTGAGTTAATAAAACTTGGAAAAACATCGGCTAGGGAAAAACAAGTGCTTATAATATTTAGCGTCATGGTTTTTTTATGGATTTTTAGAGTTCCTATTAATTCATTCATTCCTGGATTGGGGCTTTCTGATACCATGATAAGTATTTTTGGAGCTTTGGCATTATTTACTATTCCCTTTAATTTAAAACAAGGCGATTTTATATTGAATTGGAACGATACGCAAAAACTATCTTGGGGCATCTTAATTTTATTTGGGGGTGGTTTGGCATTAGCCAATGGTATGTCGGAAAGCGGCATTATAGAAATAATTGCAGCCGCCATTTCTACCAGTCAGATTAGCATCCTTTTAATGGCAACCTTACTAATTACTTTAATGTTGTTTATGACCGAATTAATGAGCAATGTTGCGCTAACAGCTGTATTAGCACCTGTGGTGGCTGGCATTGCCATTGGTTTAAACATTCCACTGCTTTATTTATTAATTCCAGTAACCATTGCCAGTAGTTGTGCTTTTATGTTACCTATGGCAACACCACCCAACGCTATCGTTTTTGCAAGTGGTTATGTTAAAATAAAAGACATGGCAAGAGTAGGATTGATTTTAAATTTGATTTCCGTAGTGTTGTTAGTTTTGGTATTTAAGTTTTTTGTGCCTTTGGTGTTTTAATCCAAATGAAAAATAACACTATTAATCTATAGTATATCCTCTAAAACAACCCACACATTTTCTGCCAGTATTTTTTGTCCTTCAACAGTTGGATGAATGCCATCGCCTTGGTTCAATTCTGGAATGCCTGCAACATTTTCAAGTAAAAAAGGAATAAGTTCGATGTTATTTTTTTCTGCTAATTCTGGAAAAATGTTTTTGAATTCTGTAGTATAATCTTCTCCCAAATTTGGAGGCATTTGCATGCCTGCCAAAATAATCTTTGTATCGGTATTTTTTTCTCTAACAACATCAATAATAGCCTGTAAATTGTTTTTAGTTTCGCTGGGAGGAATCCCTCGTAAACCGTCATTGGCACCAAGTTCCAACACAAAAACATCTACTTTTTGATTCAAAATCCATTCTACCCTATTTTTTCCACTTGCTGTAGTTTCTCCACTTAAACCTGCGTTTATAACTTTATAGGATAACCCCAACGAGTCCAATTTGTGCTGTATCACTGCTGGAAAAGCTTCTTCCACATCTAGACCCATACCAGCGGTTAAACTATTTCCGAAAAATAAAATAAGCTTATCTTTAGATGTTGTAGCTTGCAAACTATCGGTAGCCTCAATGCCATCACTGGAAGTTTTTTGCTTTTTATCGCTGGCTTCACGACAAGATGCACTCGTAATCAGCAATAAAATATAACAAAACATTAACAGGATTCGCATAGCTTTGGAAGACATATTTAAAATCATTTTTCTAATTTGTCGGATATATACAAAACACATCCTAAAAAATTCATGACAAAGATATTAAACGTTAATAACTTAGGGAAAAGTTATTTCAGTGGTTCAAAAAAACTCACCATTCTTAAGGATATTAGTTTTTCTGTTGAAGCCAAAGATACTTTTTCTATTGTAGGGCCATCAGGAAGTGGAAAAACCACGTTACTAGGTTTATGCGCTGGTTTGGACAAACCCGATACTGGCACTATAGAGCTTTGTAATACACAAACTGGCGATTTAAGTGAAGATGAACTTGCCCAGCTCCGCAACCAAAATATAGGTTTTATTTTTCAGGACTTCCAATTGTTGCCAACGCTAACGGCTTTAGAGAATGTAGCGGTACCTTTAGAACTTCAAGGTAATAAATTGGCAAGCAAAAAAGCTATGGAACTTTTGAAAAAAGTAGGGCTTGCAGACCGTTTACACCATTATCCTTCACAACTATCGGGCGGAGAACAACAGCGCGTGGCATTGGCTAGGGCGTTTTCAAATAGTCCAACCATACTATTTGCCGATGAACCCACTGGCAATCTCGATGCCGAAACAGGTGAAAAGGTGATTCAGTTGCTTTTCGAACTTAATAAAGAATTAGGCACTACCCTAGTTATTATAACCCACGATATGGAATTGGCACAAAAAACCAAGCACATTATTAAACTTAAAAGCGGAAGCATTATTGAAAACACAACATTAGCTTAATGGTTCAAAAAACAAATATTTCAAGAGCAGGATTGGTTTGGCTATTAAAAATGGCATGGCGCGATGGTAAATCCAGTTGGAAAAAGTTAACACTTTTCATGGCTTCGATAGTACTAGGAATAGCTGCATTAGTTTCCATACAATCCTTTAGCGACAACTTAAAACGCAATATTGCCTCGCAGTCTAAATCTTTAATGGGAAGTGATTTCAAGATTGATACTGATAAACCGCCCAGCGATAGCCTAGTTGCCATTATGGATTCTTTAGGAGGTTTCGATTCCCGTGAAATTAGTTTTGCCTCCATGGTGGCTTTTCCAAATCAAGAAGGATCGAAACTGGCACAAGTACGTGGTATTGAGGGCGATTTTCCCTTTTATGGCACTATGGAAACCGAGCCAGTACCAGCCGCAATTACCTATCAAGAACAGGAAGCGGCATTGGTTGATGCTACGTTAATGCTGCAATTCGGACTTAAAGTAGGAGACACTATAAAAATAGGAAATGCTACCTTGCCAATTGGCGGTGCCTTAAAATCAGTAGCGGGCAGTAATTCTTTATCCAGCTCTATAGCGCCCCCTGTTGTTATTCCCTATAATTATATCAAAGCTTCGGGACTCGTGCAAATAGGTAGCCGATTAGATTATGAGTTTTATTTTGTTGCCAGACCTAATACTGACTTGGAATTGCTAAACCAAGCGCTTGGTGAGAAGCTACGTGCTATGGATGCTGATTTAGACATTCATACTTCAACCAGTGAAAGATTGGGAAGGCGCTACGACAATTTTGGTAAGTTTCTTAATCTTGTCGCTTTTATAGCGTTGTTATTGGGTTGTGTGGGCATTGCCAGCGCCGTTCATATTTATATAAAAGAAAAGCTTCGGTCTATAGCGATTTTAAAATGTCTGGGAGCAACCAAAAAACAAACCTTTTTAATTTACCTCCTTCAAATTGCGTTTGTAGGCTTGGTGAGTGGTTTTATTGGCACATTGGTTGGATTACTTTTGCAACAATTATTTCCCTTAATTTTGAAGGGTTTGTTGCCCGTAGAAGTTGAAATAACATTCGTACCAACAGCCATTTATTCGGGTTTATTACTAGGTGTTTTTATGTCTGTTTTGTTTGCCTTGTATCCGTTGATTGGCACTATTTATACATCACCACTACAGACACTTCGCATCGAAGAAAATAACAATTCAAAATCCACAAAAGCGGGGTTACTTGTTTTGGCTGCTATATTTTCATTTATTTTTTTGTTCGCCTATTGGTTGTTAAAAGATATTACCTTCGCCTTTGCCTTTCTTATTGGTATCATCATAACTTTTTTAATCCTTGGTGGCATAGCCCATGGGTTCATGAAAGCGATAAAAAAATTCTTTCCTCATTCTTGGGGATTTGTGGCTCGAACCAGTATGCTCAATTTGTATCGCCCAAAAAATCAAACCCTAGTATTGGTAATGACCATTGGTGTAGGAACATTTTTGATTAGCACACTGTATTTTAGCAAGAATCTCTTGTTAGCACAAGCATCTATTGAAAGGAAAGCCAATAGTGCCAATATGATATTGCTCGATATTCAAAATGAACAAATAGAGCAAGTTGCCTCCATCATTACTGATAATTCATATCCATTGATAGACAATATCCCTATTGTAACCATGCGCATTCACAGCATTGACGGAAAAACAGTAAATGAAATACGAGAGGATACAACGTCTACAATACGCAGATGGGTATTAAGCCACGAATTTAGGGTAACCTATCGCGATTCACTTACGGCATCAGAAACATTGCAATCGGGTACATTTACTCCTGAAGTAACCACTACTAATTTAGTTCCCATTTCTGTAAGTGATAATTTTGTAGAAGATACCAATGTAACCATTGGCGACAAGATTACCTTTAACGTACAAGGCGTTTTAATCAATACGGTTGTGGGCAGTATCAGAGCGGTAGATTGGAGCACAATGCAACCAAATTTTACGGTTTTGTTCCCGCAAGGTGTGTTGGAAAATGCGCCGCAGTTTAGGGTAATAACCACTAGTGTTCCGAATGAACAGGCATCAGCTATTATACAACAGGAACTAGTAACTAAGTTCCCAAATGTTTCTATTTTGGATCTGCGACAAATATTAAATATCGTCGAAAAACTGCTGGACAAAATCGGTTGGATTATCAACTTTATGGCATTTTTCAGTATCCTTACAGGCATTATTGTACTTATTGGTGCCGTGCGTACTAGCAAGCACCAACGAATAAGAGAAAGTGTATTACTAAGAACTCTTGGGGCTAAAAGCAGTCAAATACTTAAAATGATCGCCTTAGAATATACTTACTTGGGCATTATTGGTAGCCTGACGGGCATTTTGCTCTCTCTGGTTAGCAGTCAGTTATTAGCTTTATGGATTTTTAAAACACCCTTTGCGCCTTCTATCATCCCTTTTGCTGTTCTGTTTCCATTAATTACACTTTTAGTCGTGGGCATTGGTTTAACAAATAGCAGAAGTGTTATTAAAAATACACCTTTAGAGGTATTGAGAAAAGAAAATAATTAGCTAGAAGCACTTTTTATCTTAAATGGATGTATCCGTTTTAAAGAACTAAAATTTGGTTTGAAAGTTATAAATGACATTCCGAAAATAAAAAATTGTCATTTTTTTTATATCTTAGAAATAAAAAATGGAAACTTCAATTCGTTTAGAGCAGGCCATAAAAAAATTATATGTAGCATTTCACAACAATCAACTACATCCTGAATGTTGTAAACAATGTGCTGTTGGCAATATTTTAGACAATACAGATAATTGGAAACATTTTTCAGACTATCACGGCTCTTTGAATCTAAATTATATTGGGCAAGTTCATGAATCACTTGGCAGAAAATTTAATGGTTATTCCCCCTCAGAATTATTAAAAATTGAAGCTGTTTTTTTAAGAGCTTGTGGCTATAAATTACCCCTTCATCACACAAATAAGAATCCTAAAAATCCAACTAATAAAGATATTTTATTTAGTGGTTTGAGTGCTGTTGTCGCCTTTCTTTGTGGATTGGACAACGTCCCAAATGTCATGGACTATTCTAAATTATTTGAATATGAAAATGATAAACCTAGGTATGAATTAAAAGGAATCGTAATTTAATTTTCATAAGATATTCTCACAAACAAAAAAACCAACGAATTCGTTGGTTTTTTTGTTTGTAGATGTACTGGAATTATCCACCAAAATCATCAAAACGGATATGTTCATCTGGGATACCAAAATCTTCTCCCATTTTTTGTACCGCTTTGTTCATTAATGGCGGTCCACAGAAATACAATTCAATATCTTCAGGCGACTCGTGTTTACTTAAATAATTATCAATAACACAGTTATGTATGAATCCAACAAAACCATCACCAGGAGCATCAATATTTTCTTTTACTTTCCAATTATCCTCTGGCAAAGGCTCCGATAATGCCAAATAGAATTTAAAATTAGGGAAACTATCTTCCAATTGTTTAAAATGGTCTAAGTAGAACAACTCTCGTTTAGAACGTCCACCATACCAATAGGTTACTTTTCTTCCTGTTTTTAAGGTTTTGAATAAATGATACAAGTGTGAACGCATAGGAGCCATACCAGCACCACCACCAACATAAAGCATTTCAGAATTAGACTCATTGATAAAGAATTCACCGTAAGGTCCAGAAATCGTTACTTTATCACCTTTTTTCTGATTGAATATATAGGAAGAGGCTACTCCAGGATTAACATCCATCCAGCCGTTTTTATTTCTATCCCATGGTGGCGTAGCAATACGTACGTTTAACATGATTTCACGACCTTCGGCAGGGTAAGACGCCATAGAATAAGCTCTTTCAACCGTTTCGTTATTCTTCATAACTAAAGACCATAAACCAAATTTATCCCATTCTGCCTTGAATTTATCTGGTGTTTCATGTTCTTCAGGATGTGCCGTAATATCAATATCAGAATATTTTATTTCACATGGTGGAATTTCAATTTGGATATATCCGCCTGCTTTATAACCCATATCTTCTGGAATTTCAACAACAAACTCCTTGATAAAAGATGCCACATTATAATTACGTACAACGGTTGCTTCCCATTTTTTAATACCAAATACCTCTTCAGGAATGGTAATGTTCATGTCTTGTTTTACTTTAACCTGACATGCTAAACGCGCTCCATGCTGTAATTCTTTACGAGTAAAATGAGGAGTTTCGGTAGGTAACGCTTCGCCACCGCCCGAAAGCACATGACATTCACATTGAATACAAGTACCTCCGCCACCACAAGCTGATGGTAAAAATATTTTTTGACTTCCTAATGTTGAAAGTAAAGAACCTCCTGAACTTACTTCTATTTCCCTTTCACCATTGATAGTAATCTTTACCGGCCCAGAAGGCGATAATTTTTGTTTAACTACTAATAACAACGCCACCAACAATATGGTAATTATTAAAAATACTGTTACCGTGATTATTACTGTCCCTAATGTACCTACTGCTAAAATCATATTGCTTAATTATTTTCAGTGTTATTAGCTAACTCTTTTTCTATTTTATCTTTAACTGGTTCTTCAACTTTTACAGTTTTTGATTCTTCCTTTGGAGCCTCATCGCCACCAGTTAACATCCCACCAAAACTCATAAATCCAATAGCCATTAACCCAGTAATGATAAATGTAATACCTAAACCTCTTAATGCTGGTGGCACATTGGAGTATCTTATTTTTTCACGTATGGCTGCAATGGCAAGAATGGCTAAAAACCAACCAATACCAGAAGAAACTCCGTAAACTGTTGCTAAACCTAATGTTGGAATTTCACGAGACTGCATAAATAAAGAACCTCCTAAAATAGCGCAGTTTACAGCAATAAGTGGTAAAAATATCCCTAATGAGTTATATAGTGAAGGTGAAAATTTTTCAACAACAATTTCTACCAATTGTACCATGGTTGCTATGGTAGCAATAAACATGATGAATGATAAGAAACTTAAATCATAATCGGCATAACCTTCCCCTAACCAAGCTAAGGCTCCCGGCTGTAAAAGATAATGATCTAACAACCAGTTTAAAGGCACTGTAATTAACATAACAAAAATAACTGCTGCACCTAAACCTACCGCCGTAGCTACTTTTTTAGATACCGCAAGATATGAGCACATTCCCAAGAATGTAGCAAACACCATGTTATCTATAAATATTGATTTGAAAAATAATTCTATGTGTTCCATAATTTTATATGTTGTTGGTTGTTGGTTGTTAGTTGTTGGTGAAAACTATCGACCAAAACCATTTACCATCAACTATTTAATCTTCTATTAAAGCTTTGTTTCTACTACGTTGAATCCAGATGATAATCCCCAAAACAATCAATGCCATGGGAGATAATAACATAAAACCGTTATTTTCATAACCTATAGCATACAATCCTGTTTTCTCAATAGGATCACCTAAAACCTTAAACCCTAATAAAGTACCAGACCCTAAAAGTTCTCTAAAAAATCCAACAATAACTAATATTAAACCATATCCAGCAGCATTGCCAATACCATCTAGAAATGATTTCCAAGGGCCATTGGCTAAAGCAAATGCTTCAAAACGTCCCATGATGATACAGTTTGTTATAATCAATCCCACGAAAACAGATAATGTTTTACTTAGTTCGTATGAATACGCTTTTAAAACTTGGTCTACAATAATTACCAAGGCAGCAACTACAACTAATTGTACTATAATTCTGATTTTAGAAGGAATAATATTTCTCATTAAAGAAATAACAACATTTCCAACTCCTAATACCGCTATAACTGAAATAGCCATAACAATAGACGCTTTCAGTTGTGCTGTAATGGCTAATGCAGAACAAATACCAAGTACCTGTATGGTAACAGGATTGTTATCTGTTAACGGATCTAGTATTAATTTGCTGTCTTTTTTTGATAAAAGTCCCATGTTGTTAATTATTTTTTAAAGATTTAAAATACGGCGCATAAAGCCTCAAATCACTTTTTATCATGGCAGTAACACCATCACCTGTAATGGTTGCACCCGCTAAGGCATCAACAGCATTATCTGTTTTTCTTTGATTGGTTGGATCTGCATTTCCTTTTGCAACAGTAATACCTACAAATTCGCCTGATTCATCCAACAAGTGTTCTCCAATGAAATCATCCATAAAGTAACGTTCTTTTATGTTTGCTCCAAGTCCTGGCGTTTCTCCTTTATGATCAAAATAAGCACCTTGTATGACCATATTTTCATCCATGCCCACATATCCCCAAATAGCATCCCAAAGTCCTTTACCGTAAATTGGCACTACATACATGGTTTTACCATCTATGTCACCAACAAACAAGGGCAAACGTCTTTTCGATTCATCATCTTTAGCATTTGATTTTTCTTTTTTAACATCTATCAAATACGCTTGGTCATCTTCTGTTACATTTCCATCTTGAATTACCAATTGTTTGGTAACATATTTTGAAAACTCACCGGCAACTTTATCAGCAGCCACAAAATTGGCACTGGTTTCGTCATTTTCATTAATACCAAAAGCGTACAAAATGTTTTGTTGCTTTTCAATACGCTGGTTTTCTGAAATTTTTCCTTTTAATGAAGACGCTGCATACGCTAAAACAGAGCCCACAACTAAAACCATAACAATGGCAAAAATGATGGTATATGAATTTTTATCTGTTCTATTTTCCATAATTACGCTGTTTTAACTTTTAAACGTTTCAACCTCTGTTTAATGTTTCCTTGAATTACATAATGGTCGATTGTTGGTGCAAACACATTCATTAATAGAATGGCCAACATCACACCTTCTGGATAAGCAGGATTGAACACACGAATTAATATAGAAATGAATCCTATAAAAAATCCGTAATACCATTTTCCTATATTGGTTTGCGACGCCGTTACCGGATCGGTTGCCATAAATACAACCCCAAAAGCAAAACCTCCTATAATTAAATGGTGCCAAAAAGGCGTACTCATTAATGCATAAAATTTACTGCTTTCCGTAATAATACCTGCACTAACCACTTGGTTAAAAATTAATCCCATCGTTATTGCCCCAAGTACAGAAGATAGCATGATTCTCCAGCTTCCTATTTTTGTGAAGATTAAAAACAATCCTCCCAAAATAATTAGCAATGTAGAGGTTTCTCCAATGGAACCAGGAATAAACCCGAGAAACATATCAGAAACCGAATAGGCTATTTCCTTACCTTGAGCCAAACTTCCTAAAATCGTTTCACCAGAAATAGCGTCTAAATTAGCTCCCGCAGCAATTTGGTTGGTACGCTCAACTGCGCCTTCAACCCATACTTTATCTCCACTCATCCAAGTTGGGTATGCAAAGAATAAAAAGGCCCTGATGGTTAATGCCGGATTTAATATATTCATTCCAGTACCACCAAAAACTTCTTTCCCAATAACAACACCAAATATAACGGCAATAGCCAACATCCATAATGGAATATCGATAGGGACAATTAATGGCACAAGCATACCTGTTACCAAATAACCTTCTTCTACCTCATGTTTTTTAATGATGGCGAACAAAAACTCAACACCTAAACCGACACCATAAGACACGATAACCAATGGTATGATTTTCCAAAAACCAATCATAAAGTTATCCAATGTCCAAAATTCTGAACTAAAAAATCCAGAAGTTACCGCTTGAATATCGCCAACCGCTAAGTTATGTTGGTACCCCGCATTGAACATACCAAAAATTAAACATGGCAACATGGCCATGATAACCGTATTCATGGTACGCTTTAAATCGTCTGCCGCCTTAATATGCGTACCGTTATGAGTGGTATCATTTGGCGTATATAAAAAAGTATGTAGCGCATTAAACGCCGGTGCCATTTTAGTGCCCTTATACTTTTCCTTTAAATTGTGTAAATTACTTTTTAAACTCATTCCCCTATCTCTTTAAGCATTAAGTCTAAGCCCTTTCTTATAATATCTTGATGCGGTTGTTTAGACACACAAATAAATTCTGTTAACGCAAAATCTTCAGGAGCAACTTCATACATTCCCAAAGCTTCCATTTCATCTAAATCTTTATAAAGACATGCTTTTAAGATTTGCATTGGGTAAATATCCAAAGGAAACACTTCCTCGTAATTACCTGTAGTTACAAAAGCGCGGTGCTCACCATTGGTATTGGTATCCAACTCGTATTCCTTCTTAGGATTTAACCAAGAAAACGTTAACGCTCTTGAGGTTGAAATTTTATTGAAAACCGGTTTGTTCCAACCAAACAATTCATAATCATCTCCTTCTGGAATAACGGTAATTACATTACTGTAATAATCTAAATAACCATCTGGTTTTATGTGTTTGCCGCTTAACACGTTTCCTGAAATAATTCTCACATGCGCATCTTGAGGAATACCTTTATCATAAATAATGGTAGCAACCTCGCAGCCAAGTTTTGTAACAAAGTATCTTGGTTTTTCAATAGAAGAACCCACTAAAGCTACAATTCGTTCCGCATTGAATTTCCCAGTTAAAAGCAATTCGCCAATAATCACTAAATCTTGTGCGTTAACGGTCCAAACCACTTCCCCTTTATTTACAGGATCAATTTTATTGATTAACGTGCCCACATTTCCTGATGGATGTGGCCCAGAAATTTTATGAATGGTAACACCATTTAATCCTGCTAAAGGTGAATTAGAAGATTTTCCAATCCCTACATGCACCTTACCTTCAGTAAGTTTTCCTAATGCGGTAACCGCTGCTTGCAATTCAGCTGCTTTACCTTTTAGAGTGAAATCTAAATCGGCTGCCAAAGGTGCTGTTGCATGACCAGAAATGAAGATGGATTTTGGTGATTTGTTTGGGTTTGCAATCACGTCATACGGACGTTGCTTGATAAAGGCCCAACATCCAGATTCCAACAAACGTGCTTTTATAGCTTCAGCATTGGCTGTTTCTGGATTAATAACACCATATTCTTTATAGGTTTGTGTTTTATCTGCTTGAATTTTTACAGATAATATTTTTCGCTTTTCACCACGATTAATTTCTATAATTTCTCCAGAAACAGGAGTAACAAACTTGATGTTTTCATTGGATTTATCGTAAAACACAGGCTCTCCCGCTTGTACTTTTGATCCAACTTTAGAAATTAATTTAGGTATTAGTCCGTGGAAATCTTCAGGCCTTAAAGTATAAAAGTTGCTTAAAATTGCCTTTTCAAGGGTTTTTTCAGCTTCACCTTTAAGTTTAATGTCTAGACCTTTTTTAATGAGAATGTCTTTTGACATATTTTTTTTATTGAAATTATTGTCTAAAAATCGGGGCAAATTTACGAATTAAAAAACCACTTAATAATGTTGTTTAAACATATTTTATCTTCTTGTTTAATACTCTTCCAAGCCATTGCCTTTTGCCAAGTTAGCGAAGTAAATCCTCCAGATTTTATAAAAACCATTTACTTTAAAGGAAATACCGCTGAAAGCCAATTGCCCGTTTTAAGACTTGGTGAGTACCTAGTTTTGGAATTTGATGCGCTAAATGGCAATGAAGATGATTATTATTATAAAATCCAACATTATAATTACGATTGGACACCTTCGGTTTTAGTGAAAACGGAGTATATGGACGGTTTTGATAACCAACGCATTAGAAATTACGAAAACTCGTTTAATACCTACCAAATCTATTCCCATTATAAACTTACCATTCCCAATGAGCAAACCAAACGTTTGAAAATTTCGGGGAATTACATGATTCAAATTTTTAACAATAGTGATGAATTGGTTTTTTCCAGAAAATTTATGATTTATGAAGATACTGCCAATGTGGGTATTAGCCTCAAACGCTCCAGGAGTCTCGAGTTTATAGAAGCTAAGCAACGCGTTGATATTGTTATCACTTCAAATAATTTACAGCTTAACAATCCAAAGGAAAACGTGAATGTGGTTATTGTTCAAAACAACAATTTAAATACCGCTATTTCAAACCTAAAACCTCAATATACCATTGGCAATCAGTTAATTTATAAGTACGACCACGAAACCAGTTTTTGGGGTGGCAATGAATATTTATACTTTGAAAATAAAGATATAAGAGCCGCTAATACCGGTGTTCGATATGTTGATTTAAAGGAACTGTACCATAATTATTTATTCACCAATGTTTCAAGGGCAAAAAGACCATATACTTACAATCCAGATATTAATGGCAATTATGTAATTAATAATATTGATGCAGAAAACCCCAGTATTGAAGCCGATTATGTTTGGACGCATTTTTCTTTACAACCAGACCCATCGTTTAAAAATAAGGATATTTATGTGTATGGAAATTATAACAATTATGCTTTAGACGAAAGCAATAAAATGGTTTACGACGAACAAGATAACCTCTACAAAAAAGAGATATTGCTAAAACAAGGTTTCTATAATTATAAATATGTGGCGGTGAATACGGATAATACTTTAGATGAAGGCGCCGTTAGCGGCAATTTTTATCAAACCGAGAACAATTATAAAGTACTTGTTTATTACAGGGATTTAGGTGCCCGATACGATAAAATTATTGGTTTGGGCGAAGGCAGTTCCATAAATATCTCCAATTAAAGTTAATTAATCGTTATAATTTATTTTAAAGACGTTTAAAAATTGGGCTAACATATTAATATTTATTAATTTAGCAACATCAAATACACGGCATATTACTAACAAATATGGTTCAACAAGTAACAAAAGGCATAAAAATTTCGGTGGAAACTACCTTCGAAGGGTCATTTTATAAAAACTATAAAATACAGTACGCTTTTGGTTACACCGTA
>NCDW01000260.1 GCA_002280395.1 Flavobacteriales bacterium 32-35-8 | reverse complement strand
TTTATTGCGTTCCTCTAATTTAAAATATCGGAAAAACTCAAAAGTTTTCCACAAAATGAGGGAAACAATAGCAAACGAAGCGACAATCATTATCCAGCGAACGGTGTTCCTATAATCAGTAAAAATCACTAGTAGTTAGTTTTTAAATATGAAATATAATGCAATTCTGTTAATATTATTGTGCTACTTGTTAGTAAATCGGTTTTTAGTTGAAACATAGATTGGTTATATTTGTTATAACGAATATAATTGTAAATAAGATATAAATAAGAATCAATGGAAGTTCAAGGAAGAATAAAAATGATTGGCGAGACTCAAACAGTAGGGAGTGGCGGATTTAGAAAAAGAGAATTAGTAGTAACTACAGATGAGCAATATCCACAACATATTTTAGTTGAGTTTGTACAGGATAAAACAGATTTGTTGAATAATTATAAAGTTGGGCAACAAGTAAAAGTTAGTATTAACTTACGTGGAAGGGAATGGGTAAATCCACAAGGTGAAACCAAATATTTTAATGCCATTCAAGGCTGGAGAGTGGAGGCGTTGCAAGCCGCAAGTTCTGATGGCAATTTACCACCAGTGCCACCAATGGATGCTTTTGAGCCTGCTGGCGATTTAAACGAAGACGATCACGACGATTTACCTTTTTAATAATAAGAACGAAAATGTCACCCTGAGCGCAGTCGAAGGGTCTTATTAAATAAAACCTCGATGTTTAAATACTATCGAGGTTTCTTATTTTTATAGAAATATTATAAATGCATTTCCTTACCAAAGACATAAAATTTCCAGATGTAAACGAAGCCACCAAAGAGGGCTTACTTGCTATAGGGGGCGATTTATCTTTAGAGCGTTTGATACACGCTTATAAACACGGTATTTTCCCTTGGTTTAGTCAAGGTGACCCTATTTTATGGTGGTCGCCCAATCCACGTTTTGTCTTGTTTCCAGAAAACTTGAAAATTTCAAAAAGCATGAAACAATTATTACGGAATAACGATTTTACCGTGACGGTTAATCAAGCTTTTAAAGAAGTGATTACTGAATGCTCTAAAGTAAAGCGTAACGGACAAGAAGGCACATGGATAACTGGTGGTATGATTGAAGCTTACTCAAAATTACATGAATTAGGTTATGCATCATCTGTTGAGGTTTGGAAAGACAATGAATTGGTTGGTGGCTTGTATGGCGTCGATTTAAACAATGGTGTGTTTTGTGGCGAAAGTATGTTTTCTAAAGAAAGCAATGCCAGTAAAGTGGCATTTATTACCTTCATACAAAGCACAAATTACAAATTAATTGATTGCCAAGTGTATACAAATCATTTGGAAAGTTTAGGTGCAGAGGAAATTCATAGGGATATTTTTTTAGAGTATTTAGGAAGTTGATTTTTTATTGGTTTATTATAAGTAGAAACAATAAATTAACTTTAAACCTCACCATACCTGAAACAACCAACTTCATGATCATTCACCATACCAGTAGCTTGCATATGGGCATAAACAACCGTAGAGCCAACAAACTTAAACCCTCGTTTTTTTAGGTCTTTGCTTAAAGCATCGCTAATGGTGGTTGTAGGTTGTGCTTGTTTATAATTTGTAAGAGCGTTTTTTATAGGTTTACCATCAACAAAGCCCCAAATATAGTTACTGAAACTTCCAAATTCTTCCTGAATTTTCATAAAAGCTTGGGCATTGGTAACAGTGGCATTAATTTTTAATTTATTTCTAATAATGCCAGTATCAAGTAATAAGTTATCCATTTTAGCTTGGTTGTATTTGGCTATTTTCTTGTAATTAAAATTATCCAAAGCCTTTCTGAAATTTTCACGTTTACGTAGTATGGTTATCCAACTTAAACCAGCTTGAAATGTTTCTAAAATTAAAAACTCAAAAAGTTTATCATCATCATAAACAGGGACGCCCCATTCTTCATCATGGTAGGTTTCATAAAGTGCATCGCCAAGGCACCAACCGCATCTGTGTTTTTCAGTCATAATATTTTAGTGAATGTTAAATAAAAGCATGATAAAAGTCATCTTTAAAGTAATAGCAAGATACTAATTTTGTTTTTATAAAATGACGAGTGTAATGGATTCAATTATTAAAAATGGTTTAGAAAACAGTATGTCTTACCAAGAATATAGGGATTTGGTTAAGCAATTAATTGAGCAAAAATCTACGACTGGACTTACTAAAACGGAAGAATTAGCAAATTATACCATGCTTAATGATAAAAGAATGAAGCGTTGGGACAAAACCATTGTGGTGCCTAAAGATATTGAAAAGAAGCTAAAATCGTTTAAAGAACAAGTTATTTGGTTAGTTATAGTAGAAAGTTGGTGCGGTGATGGCGCCCATATTTTGCCTGTTCTGAATAAATTAGCCGAGCTAAATAATCATATTGATTTAAAAGTGGTGCTTAGGGATGATAATCCTGAATTGATGGATGCCTTTTTAACTGATGGAACTCAATCCATTCCAAAATTGATTATGATTGATAAAAAGTCAAACAATGTAATACATACTTATGGGCCCAGACCGAGTGAAGCGGCAGCTTATGTTAACAGATTTAAAGCTAAGTATGGTAAATTAACGCCTGAATTTAAAGAAGATTTACAACATTGGTATAACACCAATAAAGGCTTAAACGTTATGGAAGATATTGTTGAAGCACTTTGCAGATTAGAGCCTAATTTTTGCCAATAAAATAGAAAGTAATCGATCCTACTTGCGTTTTTTTCGTTGGGTCGGGACTAAATTGCGAGTCTCTGGCATATTCTAGAGCATGCTCGATCAAGCAATCGTTATTCGATGTAGACGAGTTGTTTAAATAAGCATCGGTAACATATCCCTTGTCATTTACGGTAATATTTATGACTATTTTACCATCCACTTCACAAAGATATACAGGGATGGGAATGTACACTTTCTTTCGGTCAACCAAAGAAAAACTAATGGTGCTTTTAGTGTTTACACTTTCAGCTTGTTGTTTTTTTAATAAATCCTTTACTTTACTGAATGATGATAATTCTTCTTTTTTAATTGCAGGTTCAAGAGGTTTTTGTTCTCCTAAAGCATTAGAATTATCGCCATCGCCATCATCATTATCCTCACTGGGCCTCTTGTATTCGTATTCTTCTGGTGGCGCAATAGGTTTGTAGGCTTGGGCAAATTGTTTGTTTTCAGCAGTTTCATTAAAAGCACTATTGGTTTCAGCTTTGGTATTGTTTAATTTTTCTAAAGCTTCCATGATTTTTACTTCTTCTTCAGTCAATTCTTTTTCTGGT
>NCDW01000017.1 GCA_002280395.1 Flavobacteriales bacterium 32-35-8 | reverse complement strand
TTGTGATGCTTCCAGTAGTTCCAGAACTTGTAAATGTGGTTTCAATAGGATTGTTAGAACTAACAACCTTATGTGTTTTAAAAAACTGAATGGGCAGAAATGGTATTTGCTTAATGTTTTTTACATCGCTATAATGAATGTATAGCAAGTCGCAAAAAGAGCGATATACTCTATTGTTTTCAAATTGAAATTTAAAAATCTTCAGAGCTAAATCTTCAAAGTCTTCTTGGCTACTTATATTGAAAATGGATGTATGGTCTATCATATCTTTTAACAGCACAAAAATACGAGTAGTCCTAAAATAAATTTGACAGTTTTTAATAAAATTAAAAAAACCAGAAAGATTAAATTTTCTGGTTTTTTTGTATAGAGTCAAAAGTTAGTCTTTAACATTCAAAATCTTGTTTTAAGGCATATTCTTTTTATCGACTTTCCAAATAGGGGAATTAGACAAGCCACTAGGTTGCCCCTTGAACATTTTTGCAGCTTCTTCGTTCCCTTTTAATTGCCATTGGTACCAAGCGGTAGCAACTTTCGCGAATTCGCCCCCGTGAGGTTTGCTATACGTTCCGCCATGGCCTACATCCATATTGGCTACAAATACGGGAACGTGGTCAATACGTTTAAAATCGTCCATGCCATTATTATAGGCAATGTCTGTCTCACCACCCAAAACATAAAGGGTTGGCGTATGCAGCTTTTTTAAATCGTCTTTTACAAGAGCTGGCATACCGGGCATGCCACCGTTAGCGCCTAAAATGCCACTGTTGTAGATGACAGCAGTGGTTACCCGTGGGTCTGGAGCCATTTCCAAAGTTTGTAAACCACCACAGGACATGCCACTAACAGCTATTTTAGTGACGTCAATTTTATTGAAATAAGGGCTGTTGCTATCTTTATTTTGTGCAATAGCCCAATCAATCGCATCAATAAGTTGTTTAGATTCTGAACGACCCCTGCCTTGTTCGCCTTCTTGTGGCATTGGGCCAATGGCAATCACTAAAAAACCATAAGATGAAACTTCTGAAAGGAAATTGATGTGTTCCCAAGGCGAATTAGCACAAGCGCCATTGCCCCAAGCAATGATAGGCAGTTTGTTGGTGTCTTCAATCTTACTAAGGTCTTGCGGTCTAAAAACGGTATGCGTAGGCAGTGTTTTTTCTGAAATCATAATGGCACTAAAAGGGCCTGTACCACCATCTTCTACAATTCGGGAAGTTGGTTTGTCTTGTGAAAAAGAAACATTGTGTACGCTAAGAAAGCATGCCACTGACATTGTTAAAATTAAAGTGATTTTTTTCATTGTATAATTGTTTATTTAGTTTTTGTTTAATGCGCCTCTAGCCAATCATTACCAACGCCCAATTCAACATCAAGCGGAACCTCCAGTTTATAAGCATTTTCCATTTCGGTTTTTATTAGGGTTTTAATGGTTTCCAATTCAGGTTTATAAACATCAAAAACCAACTCGTCATGTACTTGCAAAAGCATTTTTGTTTTGTAGTTGCCAGCTTCTAGCTTATCATAAATATTAATCATGGCTATTTTAATAATATCGGCAGCACTACCTTGAATTGGTGCGTTTACAGCATTTCGCTCAGCCGCTCCTCTAACCACAGCATTTCTAGAATTGATGTCTTTTAAATAACGGCGTCGACCTAAAACCGTTTGTACGTAACCATTATCACGTGCAAAATCAATTTGTTCGTTTATGAAACTTCTTAATTTTGGGTAGGTAGCATAATACGTATCAATCAGTTCTTTGGCTTCACTTCTGGAAAGATTGGTTTGGTTACTTAATCCGAAGGCGGAAACACCATATATAATACCAAAGTTCACGGTTTTGGCATTGCTTCGTTGTTCGCGAGTTACCTCGTTTAACGGAACATTAAATACTTTTGAAGCGGTTGATGCATGAATATCCTCGCCGTGTTTAAAAGCATTAATCATGGTTTCTTCCTTGCTTAAAGCGGCGATGATGCGAAGTTCTATCTGACTATAATCGGCAGATAATAAAATGTAATCTTCATTTCTTGGGATGAATGCTTTTCGCACTTCCCTGCCACGTTCTGTACGAATGGGAATGTTTTGTAGGTTTGGATTATTACTGCTTAAACGCCCAGTGGCTGCAACGGTTTGCATATAATCGGTATGGACTCTACCGGTCACTTTTAATACTTGGTTTGGTAAGGCATCCACATAGGTGCTTTTTAATTTTGACAAGCCTCGGTAATCTAAAATATGTTGAATAATCTCGTGATCTTTTGCCAAATAACTCAAAATGTCTTCGGAAGTTGCGTATTGTCCTGTTTTGGTTTTTTTTGGTTTATCAATCAGTTTCATTTTATCAAACAAAATTTCGCCCAATTGTTTTGGTGAGGCGATATTGAAAGATTCTCCAGCTTCTTTATAGATGTTCTCCTCTAAAGTTTTTATGTCGTTATCTAATGTAACCGATAATGATTTTAAAAAGTTTTCATCTAAATTAATACCTTCCAATTCCATAGCGGCCAAAACGCGTAATAATGGAATTTCAATATCATCAAATAATGTTTGCGTATTGGCTTCACTCAATTCCTTTTCAAAATGTTCTTTGAGCTGAAGGGTGATATCGGCATCTTCAACAGCGTATTCCGTTTGTTTTTCAAGCGGAACGTCTCTCATGGAGAGTTGGTTTTTACCCGTTTTTCCAATCAGTTCGGTAATGGAAATGGGTGTATAGTTTAAATACGTTTCAGCCAACACATCCATATTGTGACGCATATCTGGATTAATAAGGTAATGCGCCAACATGGTATCAAATAATTTGCCTTTTACCTTGATGTTGTATTTATGAAGTACTTTGATGTCGTACTTTAAATTCTGGCCGATTTTTTCAATAGATGCATCTTCAAAAAACGGACGAAGTTGTTCAATAAGCTCTTGTGTCTCATTTTGATTTTCTGGAAAAGGCAAATAAAAACCTTTACCTGTTTCCCAAGAAAAGGCAATGCCCACCAATTCTGCTATGATGGGGTCGATGTTGGTCGTTTCTGTATCAAAACAAACACTTTTTTGATTTAATAAATTTTTAATAAAAAGTTTAGTGCCCATGCCTGGAGCGACACTTTGGTAAAAATGGGATGTAGTTGCAGCCGTATGTCTTGAACTGTAATTTGGTGTTATTTCTTCTTCACCATCACTTCCAAATAATGAAAATTGACCAGCACCAGCATTGGTTTTTGGTTGTTTTATTTCTTTTGATTTTTCTTCGGAAGACGTTTCAGTATCTTGATTTTCTAATGGAGACACTTGGGCTTCAACAGAAAAAGTTTTCACGAAATTTGACAATAATTGTCGGAACTCCAATTCTTCAAAAATGGCTGTTACTTTTTGAATATCGGGTTGGTCTAGTTCAAAATCCTTTGCGTTAAAATCAACAGGAACATCCAACATGATAGTTGCTAGTTTTTTTGATAGCATTCCCAGTTCTTTGGCATTTTCTATGTTTTCCCTCATTTTTCCTTTTAGCTCGTGTGTATTTGCCAAAAGGTTTTCCATACAGCCGTATTCTGCCAATAGTTTTTTGGCCGTTTTTTCTCCAATACCTGGTAATCCGGGGATGTTATCGCTAGAGTCGCCCATCATGCCCAAAAAGTCAATAACCTGTAAAGGGTGGGTTACCTCAAACTTTTTCTTGACTTCTTCAATGCCCCAAGTTTCGTATCCACCGCCAAAAACAGGGCGGTACATAAAAATATTTTCAGAAACCAACTGTGCAAAATCTTTATCGGGCGTTACCATAAAGGTTTTATACCCTTCTTTTTCGGCTTGTTTAGAGAGGGTTCCAATAACGTCATCGGCTTCATAACCTTCCTTCACCATAATAGGTATATGCATGGCTTTTAAAATCTCTTCAATATAAGGAATGGCAATCTTAATAGCTTCGGGTGTTACGTCCCTATTGGCTTTGTAGGCTTCAAACATTTCCACGCGATCAATACTGCCACCTTTATCAAAACAAACTGCTAGATGGTCTGGTCTTTCTCTTTTTATAACATCTAAAAGGGAGTTCATAAATCCCATAATCGCTGAGGTATCAGTGCCTTTAGAATTGATTCTTGGATTTTTAATAAAGGCATAGTAGCCACGAAAAATTAGGGCATAGGCATCAACAAGGAAAAGACGTTTTTGATTTGTCATTTTTGTAGTTTTGATAGAAAACCAAAACTACAAAAAGTTATCTTTAAATTGTAGATTTAACAGGAAGCTATTTTTGTACATTTTAGCATCAAGTGCGTAAGGGTTAAAATCTTAACTAATAGTTAAATAAAAATTTACTTATTGCCTATTCATTTAGAATACCATTATCTTTGAAAAAAATAAATCTATGCTTCGTTGGACTATCTTTCTAATTGTGTTTGGAATTTTAGATTTTTATGCTTTTCAGTCATTAAAAACGGTTGTTAAGAACAATTGGTTTTTAGCTTTATACTGGGTTATTACCTTTTTGGTTGTAGGGAACTTTGTTTACAGTTATTATGGCTTTAGTAGAAGTAATGGTTTTTCGCATGCTAATGCATATGCTGTCGGTTTTCTTATTGCTATTATAGTTCCTAAAATGGTTTTACTACTGTTTATGTTTGGTGAAGATATTTTTAGGATGCCACAGGCTATTTATAGATATTTTACCGAAGGTAATTCAGTTAAAGTAAATTATTTTCCTGCAAGGCGCCAGTTTATAAGTAAAATAGCCTTGGGATTGGCAGCGATCCCTTTTGCATCTGTTATTTATGGAATTTATAAAGGGCGTTATAACTATAAAGTTCTAAAATATACATTGCATTTTGAAGATTTACCAAAGGCATTTGATGGGTATAAAATCACTCAAATAAGCGATATTCATTCAGGTAGTTTCGATAATGCAGACAAAGTACATTATGCCATAAATCTAATAAATGAGCAAGAAAGCGACGTGATTTTATTTACAGGAGATATGGTAAATAATAAGGCGGAAGAAATGCATCCTTATATGGATATTTTTGGAGAACTTAAGGCGAAGGATGGAAAATTTTCGGTTCTAGGAAATCATGATTATGGAGATTATGTGTCTTGGGAATCGCATGAAGCAAAACATAAGAACTTAGAAGATTTAAAAGCAATTCAAAAACAATTAGGGTTTGATTTACTACTTAATGAAAGTAGGTATCTTGAAAGAGACGGTGACAAAATTGCATTACTTGGAGTTGAAAATTGGGGTGCTGGAGGATTTAAAAAGGCTGGGGATTTAAAAAATGCCTCAGCGCATATAGATGAAAAAGATTTTAAGATATTAATGAGCCACGACCCATCCCATTGGGAACATGAAGTCATTCAAGATGCTTATCATTATCATTTAACATTAAGTGGACACACCCACGGTATGCAGTTTGGCATTGAAATTCCTGGTTGGATTAAATGGAGTCCTTCTAAATGGCGTTATAAGTATTGGGCAGGAATTTATAAGGAAATGGGTCAATATATCAATGTCAACCGAGGTTTTGGGTATTTGGCTTTTCCAGGGCGTGTGGGTATTTGGCCTGAAATTACGGTTATAGAGCTTAAAAAGGGGGCTAGTATATCTTAATTGCATCAGAAATCACCTTAGATATAAAGAATTTATGTACTTTTATATTAATCCATTGAGAAATGTATTTTTGAATACTGCAATTATTTGTATTATGAAAAAAATATGTAGGTTTGTATAAGTGTATTTGACTAATAAACAATAAAGTATGTCAAAATTTGGGGAACTTATAGATGTAGATATTCCTGTTTTGTTGGATTTTTTTACAGAATGGAATGAACAGTCTACTGCTATGCACGCTGTGCTAAGAGATGTTGCTGCGGCATTGGGGGATAAAGCTAAGGTGATTAAAATTGATGTTGAAAAGAATGAAGAGTTAGCGGAAGCGCTTCGAGTTAAAGGATTGCCAACATTGATCATCTATAAAAATGGTGAAATGAAATGGCGTCAAAGCGGCGAGCAAGATGCCAATACGCTTATAGGCATCATTCAGCAGTATATTTAATTTTTTGTCATTGACTTCGTCGAATCTTCGATTTCCTGCGCAGACAGGAATCCATTTTTGATTAAATTATTTGTGAATAAAGGAAAGACTATTTAAGATATCGCCTTGAACACATATCCTTTTTCGCTAAAATATTGCAATGTTTTTGGCAATGCATATTGCATGTTTTTGGAGGCTTTTATACTGTCATGAAAAACAATTATACTGCCGTTGGTAGATTTTGTTGTCACATTATCTAGACAAGTTTCTTCGCTTACAGTTTTATCCCAATCAAAAGATATAACATCCCACATAATTATTTTGTATCCCAATTTAATCAATTCTTTTCCTTGCTTTGGTGTTATTTGCCCATAAGGAGGACGAAAGAGATTAGCGTTTAAAGACGATAAATTCAACATTTGAGAATCCATCATTGCCTGTGTTTTTTCAATTTCAAGTAAATAATCTATTGCTTTTGTTTTCCAACCTTTTATGTGATTATAGGTATGGTTTCCGATGGAGTGACCATCATTTATAATATTTTTAAAGATGTCTGAATGCGCTTCAATGTTTTTTCCAATACAAAAAAAAGTTGCTTTTGCATTAAAGGATTTTAAAGTGCTTAATACCCAATTCGTGATTTCGGGGGTTGGGCCATCATCAAAGGTGAGATAGATGGTTTTATCATCAGTTGGGATGTCCCAAACAAAGTTTGGGAACATCTTTTTGGCAACTAATGGTGTTTTAATGGGTGTTAAGGTCATGCCTTACTCTACGGGTGTTATTTCAATACCACTGTCTTCTACTGGAATATCTATATCTGTTTTGATATCTTCTTCAGCTTCGTCTTCATAAAAATGCTTGAACAGTTTTAAATTATTATTAAAAATGTCACTTTCCTTTTCGGCAAATTTAGGATCGTATTTTATTAAGACATCCACTAAGCCTTTATAACGCTGTATATCCGTGTAAATTTCTTCAAACAATCTTTCTTGATTATTTACTTTCAAACTACTGTAGTATTTTAAGTTTTCCTGGTATTTTTTAGCAACCTGTTTGAATAGCTTTTGAGCTTTTTCTTTGTTGCCTATTTCATAATAAGCACTGATATAGGGCTCTAAAAGGGTGTAATATCCAAAATATTCTACTGGCATATTAATCATTGCGATATCAGCTATTTCTTCAGCTTTTTCCAGTTTGCCTTCATTTATTAGTTGTTCAATTAATCTGGCTAAATTACCTCTGTAAGAAATGGAGTTTTTACGGGTTTCTGGGTCGTGGTAAATATCGCCACCACTATTTCCCCAATCCCATTTTTTAACTTTTTGATACATGAGCTCGCTATCAACGCGTCCCATATCAAAAGGATTTGCTTCACTTACAGGTGTTTTAATGGGCACCAGTTTATAACACATGCCATCTAACTGTAAATAGTCTTTCATCCAAATATAATCGTCATCACCAAAACTGCCACCGGTAAAATAAATGGGGCGTTTCCAATCGTTGTTGGCAACAATATCCAACATAAGCAATCTGTTTTTTAACAACGCGCTTCCGGTAAGATGGATATCAATATAAGGCACTATTTTATCTGCATCTTTAGGTTTTACAATCCCATATTTTAAAGCATTTTCTTTATTTACTGGGATCCTTAAATCTGCAGTTGGCACGTAATTCGCATTTAAATGTTGTTTTGGGATACCTGATATGTCATAGCCATTTTGTTCCAGTACAAACCTATATTTTGTTTTGGGATTGTCGCTCTGCACAATATCCATTAGTTGTTTTACTTCTAAGGTATCACTAATAACATTTTCAATCTGAAGAAATTCATTAGTCCCAAATTTATAATCTTTATGGGTAAGTTGGGAAGGAATAGGATCGCTTTCATAAGCTTTACGTTTCATTTGGTCTATATACCAATCGGTTTGAAATAAACTGGTGTTTACTACGCGAACATCAGTTCTATAGCCTTCAATTTCTTGGGCGTACCAAAGCGCAAAAGTGTCATTGTCGCCAATAGTGAATAATATGGCATTTTCCGCACAGGAGTCCAAATACATTTTAGCCATGGAGTTAGCCGTATATTTATCAGATCTATCATGGTCGTCCCAATTTTCGGAAGCTAAAATACCGGGTACTAAAACCAAGCATACAGCTGTAACTAATGGAGCCGTTATGTTTGAAGGCACATACTTTTTTAAAGCTTCAAATAAGGCATACACACCAAAACCAATCCAAAGTGCAAAGACATAAAAAGAACCAACCACCGAGTAGTCACGTTCTCTAGGTTCATAAGGACGTACATTGGTATAAAATTGTATGGCTAGTCCTGTAAATAGGAAAAACACGAGCATGACCCAAAACAGTTTTTTGTCTTTATTGAATAAAAAGAAAAAACCTAATAATCCTAAAATAAAGGGCAATAGATAATAAACATTTCTTCCTTTATTATTTTTAACATCACTAGGTAAATTGTCTTGAGACATGCCTAATAGTTTTTCATCCAAGGGTTTTATTCCGGTTATCCAGTTACCATGGTTGTCGTATCTGCCTTGAATATCGTCTTGTCTCCCAGAAAAATTCCACATAAAATAACGCCAGTACATATAGCCTAATTGGTACTGAAACATATATACTATATTACTAACTAGCGATGGCTTTTCAACATCAATATAGCCTTTATAACGTTTTAAGAAGTTATTGTAACCTTCATAATCGATTTGGCCTTTTGCGACATTGTTTTTAAAATCGTTAACCAAAGTTCGCAGTTCATTCTGCATTTGGTATTCAGGTTTTAATTTAAAATCTAAAAAACCAGAAAACATCATATAATTTTCGGCATGTTCACCACTCCACATTCTTGGGAGTATGGCGGCATGTTTGGAATTATAATTTTGTTTGGCGTTTTTGTAATCGTTAACAATCACATATTTACCTTGGGCTTTATCCTTTTCATATTTTGGTTTGTCGTCAGAATATGGATTGTTTTCATCTAAATGGGCATATTGGTCTGTAAATAAAGGTCCATAAAACAAATGGGTTTCTGGATATTGCTCTAAATTATAATAGGCTAATAATTCTCTGGCACTCGAAGGATTGTTTTCGTTAATTACCACATGGGCGTTTGCTCGAATGGGAAGCATCAACCATGTTGAAAAACCAATTATAATGAAGGTTACACAAAGAATACCGGTATTTAAATGTTTATAGTTTTTCTGTTTGGTGTATTTTAATCCGTAATAAATAATGGCAACCAATAAAAGGCCTGCAATTATAGAACCGGAATTAAAAGGAAGTCCGATACTGTTCACAAAAAAGATTTCAAGAGCACTAAATATCTTAAGAATGTTAGGTGCTAATAATTTGAATATGAACAACAGAATGGCTACCGAAACAAGGTTGGCAATAATGAAGTTTTTTATGGTAACCGTTTTATAGTTTTTGAAATAATAGACCAAACCAATGGCAGGAATGGTCAACAAACCCATAAAATGAACCCCGAAAGAGAGTCCGATAACAAATGAAATTAAAATGAGCCATTTGCTGCTTCTGGGTTTATCCATATCTTCTTCCCAACGCAATCCGAGCCAAAACAAGACAGCCATAATTAAAGTTGCCATGGCATAAACTTCGGTTTCAACAGCATTAAACCAAAAAGAATCCGTAAATGTAAATGCCAAACTACCTACCAAACCACTGCCTAAAATAGCAATGTATTGTTGTTTGGTTAAAGAAAATTCAGTTGAATCATTATTAATATTTTCTTTGTTGGAAGTTGAATAAACAACCAATTTTTTAAGGAGTATGGTTATGGTCCAAAACATAAAAAGAATAGTAAAAGCACTTGATACGGCACTCATCATATTCATCATCCAGCCAATTTGCGAAGGTTCTAAAGCAAAAATGGAGAAAAACGCACCAAACATTTGGAATAAAGGTGCTCCGGGTGGATGGCCAACTTGTAATTTTGATGAGGTTAAAATATACTCCCCAGCATCCCAATAGCTCACGGTGGGTTCAACAGTTAGGCTGTACGTTATTAAGGCTATTAAAAAAGCGAACCAACCTGTTATGGTGTTCCATTTTTTAAAGTTAAAATGTGTCATGGATATGATTGTTTTTTACTACGGCGAATTTAGTAATAAATATGCAATAGCATCATGCTTTTAAGTAAACG
The DNA here is from genome assembly GCA_002280395.1 of Flavobacteriales bacterium 32-35-8. GTDB lineage: Bacteria > Bacteroidota > Bacteroidia > Flavobacteriales > Flavobacteriaceae > Confluentibacter. The sequence goes on along the minus strand of NCDW01000017.1, from coordinate 6,151 downwards.
TTAAGTATTGAAGATTATTTTTTAAAAAATGCTTGTTCAAATAAAACTTTGTGCTAAATTTGCACCCTCAATTACACATTGGCTTATGGTGTAACTGGCAACACGTCTGGTTTTGGTCCAGAAGAGTCTAGGTTCGAGCCCTAGTAAGCCAACATAATTGTAAATCCTGATTCTGCAAAGAGTCAGGATTTTTTGTTTTTATATAAAATTTTAGATTTTAAATGTCATAACAGGTCTTTTGGCATGATTCACCAAGTCTTCACTAATGCTGCCATTAAAAAAATGGGATATGCCTTGCCTGCCATGTGTGCTCATGCCAATTAAATCGGCATTGATGGATTTTGCATAATTCATAATGCCACTTTCAATGGTTTCATCATTGTATATATTTATAGTAAAATTATTGTAATCACTGTGTTTAGCGAAATTTAGCATGCGTTTTTCCGCTTCAAGGGTGGTCATGAATTTATTCGGGGTATTTACCAATAATAAGTGAATTTTCGCTTTAAAAAGTTTGGCAAAATCTGTAGCTTTTGCATAAGGTATTTTACTTTCATCATTAAAATCCGATGCAAATACAAAATTGTCTATTTTAAAAGTTTCATGTTCTTTTTTAATTACTAAAACAGGAACTTCAGAGGTGCGGACTACTTTTTCTGTATTGGAGCCAATAAGCATTTCCGAAAGACCACTAGCTCCTTTAGAACCCATAATTATTAAGTCAATTTGATTTTTTTCGCACAGGTGAAAAACACCCTTAAATATGTCATTAAACTCAACATGTTGGTATGTGGTTATACCTTTTAAATACTCTTTTTTAAGTAACGTTTCAAAATGTTTGCTTGCCAATTTCATAAAAAAGATAGCTTCGGGCAAGTCGTTGTTGGCAATGATAGGATCTACTTTTTGAAGAGGTAATTCAATAAGATGTAATAAGTGAATGGCACATCGGTGTTTTTTGGCTAGTTGCGCAGCGACTCTTAATGCGTGTTCGGCTTGGGTAGAAAAATCAGTAGGGACTAGTATTTTTTTCATGATTAATGGTGGTAAGATTCATATAAATTTATAAATTATTACTTTAAAAATCAATTATAATATTATATATTTGCGCCGTTGTTAGGAAAAACAGAAATATGAGGGGACAAGGAGTCCCCTCTTTTTATAATAAACATGTTTAAGACCAAGGTTGAAAATTTATTAGAAAATGCCCTATTGGAACGAAGTGATTTGTTTCTAATAGATTTTTCTATTCAGGGAGATAATCAAATAAAAGTTATTATTGATGGCGACCAAGGTGTTTCGGTAGAAGACTGTATGTTTATAAGTCGTGCCATCGAGCATAACCTTGATAGGGAGGAAGAAGATTTTTCATTGGAAGTCATGTCGGCAGGAGCCACATCCCCTTTAGTCAATAAAAGGCAATATGTGAAAAACAAGTTCCGGGAGCTTAAAGTAAAGACAACTTCAGAAGTTATTGAAGGGATTTTGGTAGATGCCACCGAAAACGAGATTACTCTGGAATGGAAGGCCAAAGAGCCTAAAGCTTTAGGGAAAGGAAAAGTAGTAGTGAAAAAACAAGCGAATATCGCTTATCAAGATATTGTAGAAGCAAAAGTGATGATTAAATTTTAATTCAAAAAGGAGTATGGAAAATATTGCGTTAATTGAATCTTTTTCAGAATTTAAAGACGATAAGTTAATTGATCGTGTAACGTTAATGGCTATTTTAGAGGATGTTTTTAGAAACGCACTAAAGAAGAAATTTGGAGATGATGACAATTTTGATATTATTGTAAACCCAGATAAAGGAGATTTAGAAATTTGGAGAAATAGAGTTGTGGTTGCAGATGGTGAGGTTCAAGAACCTAACCAAGAAATTTCATTGTCTGAAGCACGTAAAATCGAACCAGATTTTGAAGTAGGTGAAGATGTGTCTGAAGAAGTAAAGTTGGTGGATTTAGGTAGAAGAGCCATTTTGGCATTGCGTCAAAATTTAATTTCTAAAATTCACGAACACGACAATACCATCATCTACAAACAATTTAAAGATCTAATTGGTGAAATTTACACTGCTGAGGTACATCACATTCGTCACAGAGCCGTTATTTTATTGGATGATGAAGGCAATGAAATAGTTTTGCCAAAAGAAAAACAAATTCCATCCGACTTTTTCAGAAAAGGAGATAACGTAAAAGGTGTTATAGATAGCGTGGAGCTTAAAGGCGCAAAACCGACTATCATCATGTCCAGAAGCTCCCCAGCATTTTTGGAAAAATTGTTTGAACAAGAAATCCCTGAGGTTTTTGACGGACTTATAACCATTAAAAATGTGGTAAGAATTCCGGGGGAAAAAGCCAAAGTAGCGGTTGATTCTTATGATGACAGAATCGATCCTGTTGGAGCATGTGTAGGTATGAAGGGTTCAAGAATTCACGGCATTGTTCGCGAATTAGGAAATGAGAATATCGATGTAATCAATTATACAAACAATTTGCAGCTTTATATTACCAGAGCTTTAAGCCCAGCTAGAGTGACTTCCATTAAAATAAACGAAGAAACGAAACGTGCTGAGGTGATATTAAAACCAGAAGAAGTTAGTAAAGCTATTGGTAGAGGCGGACATAACATCCGTTTAGCTGGGCAATTAACTGGTTATGAAATTGATGTATTTAGAGAAGGCGCTGAAGAGGATGTGGAATTATCTGAGTTCTCTGATGAAATCGAACCATGGATTATTAAAGAATTTAGTAAAGCTGGACTTGATACTGCTAAAAGTATTCTTGAGCAAGATGTTCAAGATTTAGTAAAAAGAACAGACTTAGAAGAAGAAACAATTAATGACGTTATTAGAATTCTTAGGGAAGAATTTGAAGAATAACATATATTTGAGTATTTTAAAGGCAATTTATGGCTGAAACAGTAAGATTAAATAAAGTATTAAGGGAACTCAATATTTCTATTGATCGCGCAACGGAGTTTTTAAAAGACAAAGGCGTGGAAATAGAGAAGAGCCCTAATACGAAAATTTCAGAGGAAATTCACACACTTCTTTCTAATGAATTTCAAACAGACGCAAACAAAAAAGTAGCATCTATAGAGGTTAGTGAGGCAAAACTTAAAGAAAAAGAAGTATTGCGTGAGCAACGCGAACGTGAACTTGAAGAAAGACAAAAAGAAGCCGCCAAAAGAGAGGAAATTTATAAAGCTACGAGAATACTTTCTGGTCCTAAACAAGTTGGTAAAATAGATTTAGAACCACAAAAGAAGGAAGTAAAGCCTGAGCCAATAAAAGAGGAGATTGTTCAACAAGAAGTTGTTAAGCAACCCGAACCTGTTAAGGAAGAGGTTAAAGAACCTAAAGAGGTAAAAGTTATAGCTGTTGAGCCAGAGGTTAAGAAACCTGAGGCCGTTGTTCCAAAAAATGAAGTTGTTAAACCTGTTTTTAAAGAAGAGGTCAAAGCTGAGGCTGTAGAACCGGAAGAGGAAACATTAGTAACAAAATACCAAAAACTTACAGGCCCTAAAATATCTGGTGATAAAATTGATTTAAGCCAGTTTAATAAACCAAAAAAGAAGAAGGAAGATAAAAAACCTGAAGCCAAACCGAATGATGCGAACGCTGCCAATAAGAAAAAGCGACGTAGAATTAGCAAAGTGGGAGGGCCTCAAACTGGTAATAATAATCCAACAAGACCAGGAGATGCTTCACCACGCACAGCTCCAGGCTCAAATGACAGAAACGATAGATTTAAAGGTAATAAACCAGGTCAAGCAAGACGCCCTATTTTAAAAGAAGAACCGAGTGACGAGGATGTAAAAAAGCAAGTAAGAGAAACGCTTGAAAAATTACAAGGAAAAGGTTCTAAAGGAAAAGGAGCTAAATACAGAAGAGAAAAAAGAGACTATCATAGAGATCAAACAGAAAGGAATCTTGAACTAGAAGCAGCAGAAAGTAAAATACTGAAAGTTACCGAGTTTGTTACGGCTAGTGAAGTCGCTACCATGATGGATGTACCGGTAACCCAAATTATTTCGGCATGTATGTCTCTTGGAATGATGGTTACTATGAATCAGCGTTTAGATGCAGAAACCTTATCTATTGTAGCTGATGAATTCGGTTATAAAGTAGAATTTGTTACTGCCGATATTGAAGAATCTATTGAAGTAACAGTAGATTCAGAAGAAGATTTATTGCCTAGAGCCCCTATTGTAACCGTCATGGGTCACGTAGATCATGGTAAAACATCATTACTGGATTATATCCGTAAAGAAAATGTTATTGCAGGAGAATCCGGAGGTATAACCCAACATATTGGTGCTTATGGCGTTGTGTTGGAAGGTGGTCAAAAAATAGCATTCTTAGATACCCCAGGTCACGAAGCCTTTACCGCCATGCGTGCACGTGGTGCTCAAGTAACGGATTTAGCTATTATTGTAGTTGCGGCTGATGATGACATCATGCCACAAACCAAAGAGGCGATAGCACACGCACAGGCTGCGGGCGTGCCTATTGTTTTTGCTATCAATAAAATAGACAAACCAGATGCAAATCCTGAGAAGATTAAAGAAGGATTGGCTCAAATGAATTTATTGGTTGAAGATTGGGGCGGAAAAATCCAATCCCATGATATTTCAGCCAAAAAAGGAACAGGCGTTAAAGAATTATTAGAAAAAGTATTGCTTGAAGCAGAATTATTAGAGTTAAGAGCCAATCCCAATAAGCCAGCTGTTGGTACCGTTGTAGAGGCATATTTAGATAAAGGACGTGGATTTGTTTCAACTATTTTAGTACAAGCAGGAACTCTTAAAGTTGGAGATTATGTATTGGCTGGTAAAAATAGTGGTAAGGTTAAAGCCATGCACGACGAGCGCGGAAATAGCGTTGCGGCTGCTGGACCATCAACACCAGTATCTATTTTAGGATTGGATGGAGCACCTCAGGCAGGAGACAAGTTTAATGTGTTTTCAGATGAGCGAGAGGCGAAACAAATAGCTTCTAAACGTGCTCAATTGCAAAGAGAACAATCCGTTAGAACCCAACGTCACATAACTCTAGATGAAATTGGTCGTCGTATTGCTTTAGGAGATTTCCAAGAATTGAATATCATCCTTAAAGGTGATGTGGATGGTTCTGTGGAAGCATTAACGGATTCGTTCCAAAAATTATCTACGGAAGAAATTCAAATCAATATATTGCACAAAGGCGTTGGAGCCATTACGGAAAGTGATGTGTTATTGGCATCTGCATCCGATGCTATCATCGTAGGCTTTAACGTGCGTCCAGTTGGAAATGCAAGATCGATTGCCGATAAGGAAGAAATAGATATCAGAACGTATTCTATTATCTATGATGCCATCAATGACCTTAAAGACGCTATGGAAGGCATGTTGTCTCCAGAGCTAAAAGAGGAAATTACCGGTACTGCTGAAATTAGAGAAATATTTAAAGTCACCAAAATTGGTAGTATTGCAGGTTGTATGGTTACTAACGGTAAAATATTTAGAAACTCAAGCATTCGTTTAATTAGGGATGGTGTGGTTGTTCATACTGGGGAGTTAACATCGTTAAAACGATTTAAAGATGATGCCAAAGAAGTTACTAAAGGATTTGACTGTGGTATGCAAATTAAGAATTTCAATGATATTAACGAAGGTGACATTATTGAAGCATTCCATGAAGTTGAAGTAAAAAAGAAACTGAAATAAAAGTTATAGTTTCAGTATAATCATAAAAAAAGCGACTCAACTGAGTCGCTTTTTTTATGATTATAAACTTACTTCTTAGGCTTGAAAACAAAAGCACTTGAAAACTTTTGCTTTATTTCTTTCAAAGCCCTATCAGCCTCTATTTTGGTTCTAAAATTACCAACCCAAATTTTGTAGTTAGGTGTTTCAAATTGAATGGTTGAATTCCATTTGTCGAATTTTGAACTAAAATCAGCTTTGTGGGTTTCGGCAGTTGTTCTATTCCCAGAATAAATTTGAATTCTGTACCGATCGGTATCACTTTCATTTTTATTCATATCTTTCTTTAAATCCAATAAAGTGGCTATTTTTTTATCTTAGTTTACAGAAACCAATCCTTGTTGTGCGCTACAAAGGTTTGTTACTGAAATAAAACTAAAAATGGCTAAAATGGCTAATCTCGAAT
>NCDW01000259.1 GCA_002280395.1 Flavobacteriales bacterium 32-35-8 | reverse complement strand
TTTTTTTCATTTTTTAAAGTAAAGATAAAAAAAGAGCTTTAAAAAGCTCTTTTTTTACCTTTGTGATTTAAATTATTATATTTCATTGGGTGTTAAAACAACATCTGTAGTAAAAGAACTTGAAAATAAACCTTGACTAAGTGTATATGTAAACACCTGGGTACAAGGAGAGAAAACACCTGTGCCTCCTGTGGCCCAACTTGAGTCTCCATCAAAATCAATTGTAAAATCAGAATTTAATGTTATTGTACCAGAATATGGATATAGGCCATCATATGATGCGTCTCCAGTAGCCCAACTAACAAATGTTGTACCCCATCCTGTTGTTACCGTCCATTTGTTTGTTGTACCTGGAACCGGAGTCAGCGTAATGTTGTAACCGGGAGCTTCCTCGTCAAATGCAAAAACAGTTGCAGAGTAATTATTTGTATCCAAACTTTCAAAAGGACAAAGTTTAAATAAACTTAAAGTAAAAGTATCTGCAAGCCCAATATTAGTGCCGTCTTCAGCTGTTAATTTTAAAATAGCGATTTTACCGTCAGTAATCGCTGGTTCAAAATAAGCTTCAATAGTGAATATAGAAACTATTTTACCAGCAACTAATTCTGTAGAGGTAATTATATCAAAATCAATGCCTTCTACAGCTGTTGAAGAGGGGTCTACAGATATTGTGTATGGTGTTGTATTGTTTGCAACACCTGTACTTCCAACAGTGATACTGTAGGTGTTAGGGGCACCATCTTCAACAAATAAAGTAGCTTTATTACCGCTAAAGAATAGTGAATTTGGTCTGTTATTTAGATAATCTATATCTCCAGTATCTCTATCACACGATACTGATAAAGTTAGTACAAGTACTAATGATAATATTTTATAAATTGTTTTCATATTTTATTTTTTTAAAGTGGGGTATATACTGAAACTCCATTTTCTCCATAGGCTTCGCAAAACCAGGATATTGTAAATACACCTGTTGATGAATCCACACTGTTAACTCCACCTTCAAGTGGAACACAAGCGCCATAAGGGTCTGACTGACCAGACCATGAGATTACTCCACAGTTTTCATTAAACGTTACCGTAAAACTAGTAGCATCTGTTCCATAATTATCAGCATATGGTCCAGAACTATATAATCCGCCAGACATATCTGAAACTTGGTAAACTCCAGGTTCTAATTCAATAACTTCTACCTCCATAGTATTTTGGCTATAGTCTGGCAGGAAATCATGGTAGCCATAAGTGGTGGTAACACTATATAAGCCTGCTAAATCAGATACACATTGTTGAACAATAAATAAATCGTACTGTGCCCCAACCATAACATTATCCCCAACTAGGTTTATAACCAAATCAGATCCTGCAGATGTTGTACCTTCGAACAATCCTTGAATTTGAATTTCTCCAAAATATTCGCCGGCAGGTATAGTAACTGTATTACTTACAAAATCAAAATCAACCCCTTCTTCAGCCGTTGAGGACTCGTCTACAGATAAAGTAAAGGTTCTATCGGATGTGCTTTTATTTGTAGCTCCAATTTGTATGGTAAATGGGTTGGCATCTGGTGTTACAAAATAATTGCCAGATGTCCCGCTAGTAAAATATGTTACGGGTTGTCCATTATAATTATTGACATCTACACCATGATCTTCATTTTCGCAGGAAACAAAAACCGTTAAGACTAAAAATGCATATAATATTTTTTTCATAATCTTTTTCTTTAGTTTGTGTAATCAGGATTTTGTTGAAATTCTGGATATACGTTAATTTCATCTTGAGGAATTGGTAATTCAAATAAATGGCTAGTAGCACTTAATGTTAAGTATGCCGATGGTACTGGTGAACCTGTTCCGTCAGAAAAGTCACCATCCGTAGCCGATCTTGAAATTCCTTGCCCCCATCTTTTAATATCAAACCAACGATGGCCTTCAGCAAATAATTCTAATCTGCGCTCTTTTTTTATGGCGTCTAATAAAGCAGTTCCAGTTTCGCCACCAGTTGTAAATCCAGAGTATCTTTTTGATCTAACCTCGTCTAAAGCTGCTAAAGCGAGAGCATCATTGCCAGGTATCATAGCATAAGCTTCAGCTTTGTTTAAATATACTTCTGCAGCTCTGATAATTTTTGGATCAACAACACCATTTACTTGCCCAGCTTCTCCGTACATTTTGATGATTGCATTGTACAAATTATTGTCAGAATCAGCCAATGTTTTTATATAACTTGTTTTTCTAATATCGTTAGATTGATACATGTTAAATAATTCAAATGACATCACATATTCTGGAACAATAGTATTATTAATGGATTGGCTCCATTCAGTACCAATACTAATACCATCTAAAACTCTATCTTGATTTATTTTCATAATGACACCATCTACAGAGGAATCTACCCATACCTGTGGGAAGTTTGCTCTTTCTGCAACTGTAGCAGTCACATCATTTGCAGCGGCTATCGCTTGGGGATATTGACCAGCATACAAATAAGCCCTACTTAATAATGCATTAACTGCATTTTTATTAAACCTTCCAACGCCGTTGCTAGTATTAATTAAGGACTTTGCAGCTTCTAATTCAGAAATCACAAAGGCGTATGATTCAGATACAGTAGGCCTTAGTTTTCTAATTGCAGGATCCACCTCAGTAATAATTGGCATACCTAATGCTTGATTAGCATTTGAGGACTGTGTTGGTATTTTACTATAAACTTTTAACAAATCAAAAAGAGCCAATGCTCTAGCTGTTCTAGCTTCACCTTCAAAATTATTTTTCTCTGCTCCATCTGGTAAATTATCTAGATTTGCAAGAATGAGGTTTGCTCTATTGGTAACAATATAAGCAGATGACATCATATTCCAAGCTAAATTTGGAGTGTGTCTCCATTCATGAAATGCTTGATTAGAACGTCTTCCTGTGGGTGCCAGAATTACATTGTCGGTCATTATATCAGGTCTGCTTAAAAGGCTCCCTCCATAATAAGTTGCTGCTAAAAACCCAGAATATACACCTCTAGTAGCCGCTTCAAAATCTGCTGCAGTTTTATAATATGTACTTGGTGATATTGAGTCATTTGGTAATTGGTTTAATTCTGCATCGCACGATTGTATGAGAATTAAGCTAATCGCAAAAAATAAAATTTTTAATATATTTTTCATGTCTTTTTTTTTTTAAATTTTGATATCAACACCTATGGAAATTGATTGAGTTTGAGGATAACTGTATAGGTTATAGTTACCAAAACCTACATCGTTTACTGTTTCTCCTGATCCAATACCTACTTCAGGCTCTCCATTAAAATGA
>NCDW01000016.1 GCA_002280395.1 Flavobacteriales bacterium 32-35-8 | reverse complement strand
ATTAATTTATTTAATTACTTTTGCACCGAATTTAAAAATGCATTTTTTTGATTATTTTAACAATGAAGGGAGTTCAACAAAGTTTTAAATTTTTAGCACTTTTAGTTTTAGTGTTATTCTCTGGTTCTATTTACGCAAATACCTCTAATGAAAATGAAGGTCAAGTAGATACAAAAAAAGAAGTAGAGGACTATATACTACACCATATACAAGATTCTCATGATTTCTCATTATTTTCTTATACAAATGATGAAGGAGAACGTAAACATGTTGGTTTTCCGCTTCCTATAGTTATATGGACATCTCAAGGCTTAGTATCATTCATGTCTTCAGAATTTCATCATAACGACGACGGTCATGTTATTGTTGAAAAAAACGGGCTTAAATTCGCTAAAATCCATGGTAAAATATATGAACTTGAGGCTAATGCGTCTTCTGTTAATTTTGATGAAGAACATCATGCTGTAAATGCTCATAAAGTTTTAGATTTTTCAATTACTAAAAGTGTTGTTGGTGTTTTGTTAGTGGGAATCTTAATGTTTTTCGCTTTTACATCTTTGGCAAAACAGTATAAAAAGAAAGCAATACCCACAGGTTTCGGTCGTGTTTTAGAGCCTTTAGTGCTCTATGTTAGAGATGAGATTGCAAGGCCAAATATTGGTGAGAAACACTATAGAAAATTTACAGGATACCTTTTAACAGTATTCTTCTTTATTTGGGTGCTGAATTTGTTAGGCTTAACCCCCATGGGTTTTAATGTTACAGGTCAATTAGCAGTAACAGCATGTTTAGCTATTTTTACCCTTATTATATATACAGTTAGTGGAAATAAAGATTACTGGACACATATTTTATGGATGCCTGGTGTTCCAGTGCTTATCCGTCCGGTATTAGCAATAATCGAACTAGCCGGTGCGTTACTTATCAAACCATTTTCATTATTGGTACGTTTATTCGCTAATATTTCAGCGGGACATATTGTTGTAATGAGTTTAATTGCTATTATGTTTACATTAAAGGAATCACTTGGTATTGCAGGAGCAACAGGATTATCTTTAGTGTTATCATTTTTCATAACATTAATTGAGGTTCTGGTGGCATTCTTGCAAGCTTATATTTTTACAATGCTTTCCGCTTTGTTTATAGGTATGGCAGTAGCAGAACATGAGCATGAGCATGATCATAACACAAGTGGTCACTAAGATGTTGATGCAGAAGATGTAAGAGGTGGTTTTTGTTTAATTTGAGTTTTTTAATTTAACTATAAATTTATTTATTATGTACAATTTAATTGGAGCAGGTTTAATCGTAATTGGAGCAGGAATTGGTCTTGGTCAAATTGGTGGAAAAGCAATGGAAGGTATTGCTCGTCAACCAGAAGCTACAGGTAAAATTCAAACGGCAATGATTATTATCGCAGCACTTTTAGAAGGTTTAGCATTTGGTGCTTTATTCTTAGGAAAATAAGCAGTAATCAAACTTTAAAAACATGAGCCTGCAACGGTTGGTTGCAGGTTGTGTTTTTCAAATTAAAAAAAAGAAAAATTTAAATACATTTAAGTATGGATAAGTTATTAAATGATTTTTCACCAGGATTATTCGTAGTCCAAACAATATTATTGTTGCTATTAATATTATTATTGGTGAAATTTGCTTGGAAACCTATTTTAAATTCTTTAAACGAAAGAGAAAGTGGGATAGAGGATGCATTAAAATCTGCTGAAAAAGCAAAATTGGAAATGCAAAACCTTCAAGCTGATAACCAAAAGTTATTGCAAGAGGCAAGAATGGAAAGAGAATCTATGCTTAAGGAAGCTAGAGACATCAAGGTGAAAATGATTGAAGACGCCAAAGGTGAAGCTCAAGATCAAGCTAATAAAATAATAGAGCAAGCGCAAGCTGCTATTGAAAGCGAAAAGAAAGCTGCTATTGCGGAGTTAAAAACTCAAGTAGCTAACTTATCGATTGAAATTGCTGAGAAAGTAACGCGAGAAGCATTATCTAGCAACGACAAGCAACTAAAATTGGTTGAGTCTTTGTTAGGTGAAACAAAATTTAATTAAGAATCATGGCAGGAGCAAGAGCAGCAATACGTTATGCTAAAGCAGTTTTAAGTTTAGCTTCAGATGAAAAAACAGCAGATGTTTTAAATACTGAAATGAAACTTGTAGCTAATATTATTTCGCAAAACAAAGATTTAAGTGATGCGCTTAAAAGTCCTGTGGTAAGTTCATCTGTAAAAAAATCTGTTTTGTTGGAAGTTTTTAAAGATTCTAATAAAATCACATTAAACCTCATAGATACTTTAATCAGTAACAACAGGATTGATATTTTAGGTGATGTTGCTGAAAAATACAATCAGTTATTTGACAAATCTAAAGGTATTGAATTAGCTACAGTTACTACGGCGGTTGCTTTATCAGACGATTTAAAAAAGAAAGTATTGGCAAAAGCCAAAGAACTTACAGGTAAAGATATTGAAGTAGAAAATGTTATTGATGAAAGCATCATTGGTGGTTTTATTTTACGTATTGGCGATATTCAGTATAATGCCAGTATCACAAATCAATTGAATAAATTAAAAAGAGAATTCATATTAAATTAAAAAGGGTTAAACGAGGATGTCTAACATCTAACGTCTAATATCTAAATACTAAAAAAGATGGCAGAAGTAAAACCAGCTGAAATATCAGCAATCTTAAAAAAGCAACTATCAGGTTTTGAAGCAAGTGCTTCATTGGATGAAGTAGGAACTGTATTAACCGTAGGTGATGGTATTGTACGTGCTTACGGATTGGCTAATGCTCAATATGGAGAGTTAGTTGAATTTGAAGGCGGCTTAGAAGGTATTGTACTAAATCTTGAAGAAGATAACGTTGGTATTGTATTATTAGGACCTTCAACAGGTATTAAAGAAGGCTCTATCGTAAAACGTACATCTCGTATTGCTTCTATTAAAGTTGGGGAAGGTATTGTTGGACGTGTTGTAGATACTTTAGGAAACCCAATTGATGGTAAAGGCCCTATTACTGGTCAAACTTACGAAATGCCTTTAGAGCGTAAAGCGCCTGGAGTTATTTTCCGTGAACCAGTAACAGAACCATTACAAACGGGGATTAAATCTATTGATGCTATGATTCCTGTTGGTCGTGGACAACGTGAGTTGGTTATTGGCGATCGTCAAACTGGTAAAACAGCGGTTTGTATTGATACCATCTTAAATCAAAAAGAATTTTATGATGCAGGAAATCCTGTATATTGTATATATGTGGCTGTTGGACAAAAAGCGTCAACGGTAGCAAACATAGCAAAAACATTAGAAGAAAAAGGCGCTTTAGCTTATACAACTATTGTGGCTGCTAATGCTTCAGACCCTGCTGCGATGCAAGTATATGCACCGTTTTCGGGAGCATCTATTGGAGAGTATTTTAGGGATTCTGGTCGCCCAGCTTTAATCATCTATGATGATTTATCAAAACAAGCGGTGGCTTACCGTGAGGTGTCTTTATTATTACGTCGCCCACCGGGACGTGAGGCGTATCCTGGAGACGTTTTCTACTTACACTCCCGTTTATTGGAGCGTGCTGCAAAAATCATCAACAATGATGAGATTGCTAAGAATATGAATGACCTTCCAGATTCAATAAAATCCATCGTTAAAGGTGGTGGTTCTTTAACGGCATTGCCTATTATTGAAACACAAGCAGGTGACGTATCAGCATATATTCCAACAAACGTGATTTCTATTACAGACGGACAAATTTTCTTGGATGGTGATTTATTTAACTCTGGTGTACGTCCAGCTATTAACGTAGGTATTTCGGTATCTCGTGTGGGTGGTAATGCTCAGATTAAATCCATGAAAAAAGTAGCAGGTACTTTAAAATTAGACCAAGCACAATATCGTGAGTTAGAAGCATTTGCTAAGTTCGGATCAGATTTAGATGCGGTGACTTTAAATGTTATTGAAAAAGGTAAACGTAACGTGGAGATTTTAAAACAAGCTCAAAACGATCCGTTTAAAGTAGAAGATCAAATCGCCATTATTTATGCAGGATCTAAAAACTTGTTAAGGGATGTGCCTGTTGAAAAAGTAAAGGAATTTGAACGCGATTATTTGGAATTCTTAAAAGCGAAACACAGCAATGTTTTAGCGGATTTAAAAGCGGGTAAATTAACCGATGAGGTTACAGATACGTTAACAGCTGTAGCAAAAGATTTATCTGGTAAATATAAAAGCTAATTCTGAATTCAGGATTAAGAATTCAGAATTATGAGTTTTAAAAAAAGCGGCAATGTCATAGTAGATAAAAGTTTTTATTTTGCTTGTGATATTGTTGTTTATGCTGAGGAACTCAAAGAAAAGCGTTTTTTTGAAATAGCAAATCAGCTACTAAAATCAGGCACTAGTGTTGGTGCTAATGTTAGAGAATCTCAAAGAGGTGTAAGTACAAAAGATTTTAAAAATAAATTAGGAATTGCTCTTAAAGAAGCAGATGAGACATCATTTTGGTTGGACGTTATAGAAGAAACAAAGATATATAAAGTGCCGCCAAGGCTTAGAGAAGATTGTGAAGTGCTAATTAAACTTTTAGTTTCAATTATTAAAAATTCATAATTCATAATTCATAATTCATAATTTGAACTATGGCAAATTTAAAAGAAATACGTAACAGAATAACATCGGTGTCTTCAACGATGCAGATTACCAGTGCCATGAAAATGGTATCGGCTGCAAAGTTAAAAAAGGCACAAGATGCTATTACGGCAATGCGTCCTTATGCAGATAAGTTAACCGAACTTTTACAAAGTTTAAGTGCGACTTTAGATGCAGATTCTGGAAGCAAATTTTCAACCCAAAGAGAGGTAAAAAAGGTTTTAATTGTTGCTATTACTTCCAATAGAGGTTTAGCTGGCGCATTTAACTCAAATATCATTAAAGAGGTTAACAGATTAGCCTCTCAAACGTATGCTAATCAAGAGGTTTCTTATGTGGCCATTGGTAAAAAAGCAAATGATGCGTTTAAGAAAACCAATAAGGTTATTGCTAACGAGAGTAGTGTTTTAGATGATTTAAATTTTGAAAATGTTGCCAACATCGCTCAAATGTTAATGGATAAATTTGTTGCTGGCGAATTTGATAAAATTGAAATCGTTTACAATAAATTTAAAAATGCAGCTACACAAATAGTCACAACAGAACAATTTTTACCGATTGTTCCTATTGAAGGAAGTGCTAATAATAATGCCGATTATATTTTTGAACCTTCAAAAGTAGAAATCGTTGAGCAATTAATTCCAAAGTCATTAAAAACCCAATTGTATAAAGGCGTTAGAGACTCATTTGCAAGCGAACACGGTGCGCGTATGACAGCAATGCATAAAGCAACCGATAATGCCACAGAATTAAGAAATCAATTAAAATTAACATACAACAAAGCACGTCAAGCAGCTATTACCAACGAAATTCTAGAAATTGTTGGTGGAGCAGAAGCTTTGAATAATTAGAGTTTGTCATTCCTGCGAAAGCAGGAATCTATATTATAAAACCTCACTTCTTAAGTGAGGTTTTTTTATGGCACTACTTTTGAAAAATGTATCTTTAATTAATTCAATTTCAGATGGGAACACTTAAAATAAAGCTTGGGTTTCTTTTAATGCCATTTATGATGGTTAGTTTTTACCATTGCTCAAGTACAAAAATGCTTCGAAACCACGCGCCGTTTGAGATAGATGAAGTGTATTATCAAGAATCCAATTCTGGCACAAATGTTTATATTTCTATAAAATCAAATCCAAACAATATCATTTTGGACAGCATTTATTTTAAAGGAAAACAAGCGAAACTTGAACAAGAAAACAATTTGTTTGTAGGTAGATTTACATCAAACATTATCCAAAAGCAAGATATTATTATGAGTAATGAGCCCTATGCTGAATATGGCAACAAGATTCCCAAGCTTCCAGAAAAATCAACATTTGCATTGAAGGACAATGAATGTGTTGTGAGTTATAAAGAAGATAATAGTATCAAATATTTCAAGATTAAAAATGTAATTCAAAAATAAACTCAAGCTTGTCTTTGAATATCAATTGCATCCAATAACTTATCTTTGTTTTTGAATTTTCTAAAAGCGTATTTTTAGCAAGATAAAACACCTAATACTTGAGCGGACTTAAAAATTTATTTAAGCAAACATTTATTTATGGGTTAGCTACGGTGCTTCCCAGAATGCTTAGCTTTCTATTGGTGCCTCTTTATACCACCAAAGGCGTTTTGTCTTCTGTCGCAGAATATGGGGAAGTGTCCGTTATTTTTTCCTATTTTGTATTGTTTAATGTGGTTTTAGCCTATGGCATGGAAACCGCTTTTTTTAGGTTTTTCAATAAAGAAGATGACAAGGAAAGCGTTACGGGAACATCCACAATTTCCCTAATCATTTCATCATTTTTGTTTTTTGCTTTAGCATTGTTGTTTCAAAATCAAATAGCAAATTATATTGATATCCATGTTAAATATATAAATCTTGTTATCTGGATTTTACTTTTAGACGCCCTAGCAATCATTCCGTTTGCATGGTTTCGAGCCACACAACGCCCTATGCGTTATGCTTTTATTAAAATATTAAACGTTGTAATTAATATATCTTTAAATCTGTTTTTCTTATTGAGTTTAAAAAAGCTGGCAGTAAATAGTTCTTTTTTTGAAATACTATATAAACCCAACTTTGAAATCAGTTATATATTCATCGCCAATGTAATGGCGAGTGCCATCACCTTACTTTTCATGGTTCCATTTTACTCGAAAGTTAAATATGTGTTTAATAACGAATTATGGAAAAGTATGATGCGTTATGCCTTTCCTGTATTAATTGCTGGTGTTGCCTTTTCCATAAATGAAACGTTTGACAGAATTTTATTAAAGGAATTGCTGCCTCCAGATATAGCCGAAACAGATATTGGTATGTATTCTGCTTGCTATAAAATATCGTTATTTATGACATTGTTTGCTACGGCTTATAGGTTGGGTATCGAGCCATTTTTTTTCAGCCATGCTAAAAGTGTAAATCCCCAGAAAAACTATGCTATTATTTTAGAATTTTTTGTGGCTTTAGGGTCTGTTATATTACTTTTTGTGGTGGTTTTTGCAGATATTTTAAAACCCATTATTGTAAGAAGCGAGGCGTATTGGGAAGCCATGTGGGTAGTTCCAATCATACTAATTGCTAATTTCTGTTTAGGGATATATCATAACTTATCTGTCTGGTATAAAATCACCGACAAAACAAAATTTGGTGCTTATATATCCATTGTTGGTGCAATAGTGACATTAGTCATTAACTTTATGTTTATTAAAATCTATAGTTATAAAGCATCAGCAGTGGCAACATTGTTAGCTTACGCGGTTATGATGGTTTTATCCTATTATTATGGAAGAAAATATTATCCCATCCCATATAACATTAAAAAAATGAGCCTGTATTTAATGCTTTCCATAGGATTATCAGTCTTATCATTTTATGAATTTAGAGCGAATTATGTGATAGGGATTTCCATGTTAATTGTATTTTTGGGAATTATTGGGTTTTCTGAAAGGAAACAATTAAAACAATTAATAAATAGGTAATAATGTCATGCTGAGCGCAGTCGAAGCACTTGTAAATAATAAATAATGCAAATAAAAATAATAAATAAATCCAGTCACAATTTACCAAATTATGAAACCATAGCCTCTGCAGGCATGGATTTAAGAGCCAATATTACCGAACCCATTACGTTAAAGCCTTTAGAAAGAACCATTGTAAAAACGGGTCTGTTTATTGAGTTACCAATAGGTTTTGAAGCACAAGTGCGGCCACGTAGCGGCTTGGCTGCAAAAAAAGGCGTTACGGTTTTAAATGCACCAGGCACGGTTGATGCCGATTATAGAGGGGAAATCGGCGTTATTTTGGTGAATATATCACACGAAGATTTCATCATAGAAAATGGCGAACGTATTGCACAATTAGTGATTGCAAAACATGAACGCGCGGAATGGATTGAGGTAAAAGAACTTTCAGAAACTTCACGTGGTGAAGGTGGTTTTGGGAGTACTGGAGTGAAATGATTTATGATTGACGATTTTTGATTGATGAAGGAAACAACTTGAATTTTGGAAAGCAAATAAACAGATCAACAAATAAACGAATCAACTTTAAAGTATGAAAATAATAGTACCAATGGCAGGCAGAGGGTCGCGTTTAAGACCACACAGTATCACAGTTCCAAAACCATTAATTCCTGTTGCCGGGCAGCCTATTGTGCATCGTTTGGTAAAAGATATTGCCAAAGTTTTAAAACAGCCGATAGAAGAAGTGGCTTTTGTGCTTGGAGATCCTGCTTGGTTTGGTGACGATGTAGTTGAAAGCCTAAAAAAATTGGCAACCGATTTAGGTGCTAAAGCATCTATTTACCGTCAAGATCAACCTTTGGGTACCGGTCATGCTATTATGTGCGCCAAGCCATCTTTAACGGGTCCAGCCGTTATCGCTTATGCAGACACCCTTATTAGGGCTGAATTCGATTTAGACCCAACGGCCGATAGCGTGATTTGGACCAAACAAGTTAATAATCCAGAAGCTTATGGCGTTGTTAAATTAAATGATAAACAAGAAATAATTGAATTGGTTGAAAAACCTAAAACCTTTATTAGCGACCAAGCCGTTATAGGCATATATTATTTTAAAGATGTTGCTATTCTAAAGAATAAATTGCAAGAAGTTTTAGATGAAAAGGTCATGAATGGAGGCGAATACCAAATAAATGATGGTATCAAGCGCATGATGGCTGATGGCAAAGTTTTTAAAACAGGAACGGTTGATGAGTGGATGGACTGTGGCAATAAAGCCATTACTTTAGAAACGAATACTAAAATGCTGGGCTTTTTAAAAGCGGATGGCGAAGAACAATTGATAGCCACTTCGGTAAAGCTTGATAATTCAAAAATAATCGAACCTTGTTTTATTGGTGAAAATGTGATACTTAAAAACACGACACTAGGACCAAATGTATCCATAGGAAGCCATTGTGTTATAGAAAATTCAATTGTTAAAAATAGTTTAATTCAAAACCATACCGTTATAAAAAACGCTAACTTAGATAACGCCATGATAGGGAATTATGTAGAATTTAACGGCAATTTTACGAGTATAAGTATTGGCGATTATTCGGTTTTGGAATAAAATTTGTCATGTCGAATAAAGTGAGACATCACATAATTTATGAAGTATAAAATCTACATATTATTTTTATTATTTGGAATATTCGTTTTCCCGCAGATGAATTATGCCCAAGTAGATTTTAATAATAAACCTACAGACGATTTAGGCGATGTTGAAGATCAATTCCAAGAATACTTTTTCGAAGCCATGAAACAAAAAAGTATTGAAAATTACGACCGCTCCGTTCAAGCCCTTTTAAAGTGTAAAGAATTAGATAAAAATGTACCTGTTGTTTATTACGAATTAGGGAAAAATTATAATCAACTTAAAAATTTTGGCTCCGCTGAAGAGGCGTTAAAAGAAGCTGTTGCGAAAGAACCAAACAACGAATGGTATTTAGATGCTCTTTACGAGTTTTACATTGAGCAAAATGATTTTGATAAAGCCATTAATACAGTAAAACAATTAGTAAAGTTTCATCCAGCAGATTACAAAGAAGATTTGGCTGGACTGTACTTTAAAACTAAAAAATTTGATGATGCTTTAAAGATTTTAGATGAACTCGATTCAGAATTTGGCATATCGGTTTCCAGAGATATCTTGCGTAATAGAATATATGAGGTTACCGGTAGAAAAGATGATCAAATAAAAAACTTGGAAGCGCGTATTGATAACAATCCCGATAAAGAATCCAATTACATCGCGCTTATTTTTAGATATAGTGAGAATAATGACAAAGAAAAAGCTTATGAAACGGCGAAAGAGTTATTAAAAATAAACCCAAATTCTCAGGTAGTTCATTTAGCATTGTATAAGTTTTATTTAGATGACAATGATGCTGAAAAAGCTATTCAGTCCATGAAAATCGTTGTAAACAGTAACGAAATTAGGCCAGAAGCTAAACTTAAAGTGCTTTCAGATTTTGTGAATTTTGTAAAAATGAATCCTGAATATGAGGCAGATTTGGTAGAAGCCACGGCTTTGGTTGGAGATAAAAATAATGAAAAATCACTTTTGGAATTAGGGCAATATTATTTAGCAAAAAACGATAAAAGCAACGCCTTAAAATATTTTGAAGAAGCACTGAAATTGGATGCGGATAATTTCAACATCATAAAGAATGTGTTATTACTTCATTTAGATTTAAAACAGTATAAAGAGGCCAACGAAAAAAGCAATCAAGCTCTAGAAAAATTTCCATCGCAACCTATTTGCTATTTAGTAAGCGGCGTTGCCTTAAACGAATTAAACGAACCAAAAAAAGCAGCCGAAATGCTGGAGTCTGGCTTAGATTGGGTTATCGACGATATTAAAATGGAAGCCGATTTTTATACGCAGTTAAGTAAGGCATTCACCCTATTGAACAATACAGAGAAGGCAAAATCGTTTAGTGATAAAGCCAAACAATTAGAAATTCAAAATTAATTCAGTATCCCTTTGAAAAAATATCCCCATATCTTAAGTGTTTTATTGTTCACCCTTATTTTTTTTGCAAGTTGTAAATCAACTAAAAGAATAGCTTCTGGAGAGGCTAATTTAGAGTTGTCGGCAAAGCAATTAATAAAAGAAAACGCCAAACAGTCACCTGAGTTTAAAACCCTTCAATCCAAACTTAAAATCTCTTATGCTTCTGATGGTGATGAGCAAACGCATTCGGTAACTTTTAGGTTAAAGAAGGATGAAGTTATTTGGATAAACTCGGCATTTTCGGTGGTTAGAGCTATGATTACTCCAGAAAAAGTGAGTTTTTACAATAAATTGGACAATACGTATTTTGACGGCGATTATAAGTATTTAAGTGATTTATTGGGAACGGAACTGGATTTTGAAAAGGTCCAGAATTTATTACTTGGCGAAACCTTATTTAGTTTGAATGACGACGATTATAATGTATCGGTTATAGATAATTTGTATGCACTTCAGCCAAAAAACCAACAACAGCTTTTTGAAATATTCTATATATTGAGTCCGCAGCATTTTAAACTAAAGTCACAGCAAATTTCCCAACCAAGCAATTCCAGGCATTTACAAATAGATTATTTAACCTACCAAGAAGTTAATAAACAAGCATTTCCTGAAAACATTAAGATTATTGCCGTAGAAGCAAATAAAGAAATGATTGCAAGACTGGAATTCAAATCAGTATCTTTGAACGAAGATTTAAATTTTCCTTTTAGTATTCCATCTGGTTTTGATGAAATTAAACTTAAATGAGACACAGTAAAAACATATTAAAATTCCCCTCACTTTTAATATTTTTATTAACGGGTATTATTGCTTTTTCTCAAACCAATAAGCAAGCAAATCTTGAGGCACGTCGGCAAGAATTACGATTGGAAATACAGAAAATAAGTCAGTTACAAGCTGAAAACAAATCGAAACAAAAATCGCAATTATCACTCATTCAGGAATTCAATTATAAAATTAGCGTGATTAATAATTTGATAAAATTAACCAATCAGCAAGCTAATTTATTGACAAGGGATATTAATGACAATCAAAAAAGAATTACTGGCCTTCGTAAAGAATTAGAAAATCTGAAAAAAGATTATGCGGGGATGGTCGTAAAATCCTATAAAAATAAAAATCAGCAGAGTAGAATCATGTTTTTACTGTCTTCTGAGGATTTTAAGCAAGCCTACAAACGATTGCAGTATATCAAGCAGTATTCAAATCATCAAAAAGAACAAGGAGAAACTATTAAAGCAAAAACAATAGAACTCCAAGAGGTTAATAAGAATCTACAAAAGCAGAAGAACGACAAGCAAAATCTTATTGCCGAAAATAGAGAACTCCAAAAATCTTTAGAAAAGGAACGCTTAGAGCATCAAGGTGTGATAAATGCCATTAATAAAAATTTAAGCCTATACACGGCTCAAATAAGAGAGAAGCAACGTGAAGCAGATCGTATTGATAGAGAAATAGAAAACATTATTAAGGCAGCCATTGCCAGTTCCAATAAAAAAGCGGGAACTACGGCTACAACAGGCAGTTCTTCTAGTTTTGCCTTAACTGCCGAAGAAAAAGTATTAGCGGCAAGTTTTGTATCCAATAAAGGGAAATTGCCATGGCCTGTGGAGAAAGGTTATGTAACGCTTGGTTTTGGCACACAACCATCCTCCATCGATAGATCGATTAGCATTAAAAGTAATGGTGTACGTATTGCTACAGAAAAAGGCGCAAAAGCTAGAGCCGTTTTTAATGGAGAAGTGAGTAGAATTGTGTTAATTAAAAATGCCAATCCGGTGGTCATGATTCGCCATGGAAATTACATAACCGCCTATAAAAATCTATCTAAAGTATATGTAAAGGAAGGCGATAAAGTAACCACTAAACAAACCATTGGTGAGGTTTTTACAAATCCGAGCGACGGCGAAACGGTTTTAAGTTTTATTATTTTTAAGGATGCGCAACCTGAAAATCCAGCATCATGGATTTTTAAAATGTGACAAGTTCATCCTGGACTAAGTCCAGAATATCATAAAAATTCCTGTGAGGTGGAAATCTAAATTTTTCGCAATTATATAAACAGAGCCTTTAATTCTGTTGCATCGCTAGGGTTCATTTTACCTGCCAAAACCAAACTTAATTGTTTACGACGTAACGCTGCATCAAAACGTTGCTTTTCCAATGTGGTTTCAGGTATAATTTCTGGAACTTCAACAGGTTTTCCAGTATCATCAACAGCAACAAATGTATAAATACCTTCGTTAGCCTTCGATTTTTCTCCAGATTCCCGGTCTTCTATCCAAACATCAATATAAACTTCCATAGAGGTTTTAAAAGCACGCGATACTTTGGCCTCAACAGTTACAACGGTTCCCAAAGGAATGGGTTTAGAAAAGGCAACATGGTTAACCGAAGCAGTGACCACAATGCTTCTGCAATGGCGACTTGCCGAAATACTGGCGGCACGATCCATACGGGCTAGCAACTCGCCACCAAACAAACTATTTAAGGCATTGGTTTCGCCAGGTAAAACAACATCGGTAAGGATGGTTTTAGATTGCTCGGGAGTTTTTGCTTGCATGTATCAAGGTTTGAGATGATGCAAAGTTAGGTATTAACAAATAAAAGATTAAGGAAATAAAAATTAATCCAATGCCTTAACTAACAACCACGCATCAGGGTTGTTTTCTTTTTTAATAGCCCTTAATTCATTTAAGGCCTCTATTCTATCTTCAAAGCTGCCATAAACCACTTCATGTAAACCATATTTGTTTACACCTATTTTTCGGGCATTATAGCCTAGGGCTTTTAATTCCTCAACTTTTTTATCGCCATTTTCTTCAACTCTAAAAGCACCGGCAATGATATGATAATTACCAGATTGTTTGGTAACATTTATGGTAATGGCAGGAAGGGAATTCAAATTAAAAGTAGCTTCTTGGATTTTAGCGTCCAATTGTTGTGCGGCTTCTTCTTGGGCTATTTGGTTGTAGGCTTCAATTTGGTTAACATAATAGTTTGATACAGCTAAACCACCAACAGTCAGAGCTATTAAGGCAACGGCAGCATATTTTAGATAAGGTTTAGACTTACGTTTTTCTTGGGTAATGGTAATTGGAATCACTTTTTCTAGTTGTTCCACCTCAGTTTTGTAAACCTCTCTAGCAATATCGGGAGATACAAATTGGGACAACCCGAAAGCATCGGTTAAATAGTTGAGATGGTAACATGGTTCAAATTGAATTTTGCCCTCATGATTAAACTCTAAATCACCAATATTTGGAAAAGAAATGGTTTTTCCTTGCGACAAATTATCCTTTAAACCTTTTACACGATTTTGTATTTTTTGAACGGCAATTTCAAAAGGAATTTTTTCTACATCTGCAATATAATGTGCTAGCAAACCATCGTTTTTTTGGATTTGTTCATTAAATGATATTGCTTTTTTTGGCGGATAAAATGTATTATTTGAGTCGTCAATAGATGCTGTTACTCTATGAGTTAAAAAAGCTCCAAACTCAGGAACTGTAACGCATTCATATCTATAAAGTAAATCGCTTATGTAGGTTTCTAATTGCATAAAACAAAGTTAAAAAATTATACTTGTGGATAAAATTTAGATGGAAGTATTTATTAACAGTGTGAAAATTCTTTATTTTAGCCTCTTATTCAAAGATTTACAATGACCGAAACCGAATTGCTTTACACGTTGGCTTTGCAGCATGTGCCAAATATTGGAGATATTATAGCCAAACGATTGATACAACATTGTGGTTCTGCAGAAGCTGTTTTAAAGGAAAAGAAACAACATCTACTTAAAATTGATGGTATTGGAAGTGTCATTATGGGCGATTTATTTGGAGCCCATCATTTAAAAGAAGCTCAAAAAGAAATAGAGTTCATTAAGTCGAATAATATTCGAGTATCTTATTTTAAGGATGCGAACTATCCCGAAAAGCTAAAGCATTGTATCGACGGGCCTATTTTATTGTTTCAATCGGGAACCATAAATTTAAAACAACAGCATATTATAAGTATTGTTGGCACAAGAAAGATTACCACGAATGGTGTGGCATTTTGCGAAGACTTGGTAGAAAAATTAGCCATTTACAATCCAATTATCGTTTCGGGTTTTGCATATGGAACAGATATTACTGCGCATAAGGCAGCGATAAAGCATCAATTGCAAACTATAGGTTGTTTGGCTCACGGGCTTAACCAAATTTATCCTGGCGTTCATAAAAAGTATATAGTAGATATGGAAAAAAACGGTGGGTTTTTCACCGATTTTTGGAGCAGTGATGCCTTTGATAAGAACAATTTTTTAAAACGAAATAGAGTGATTGCAGGCCTAAGCGAAGCCACTATTGTTATTGAATCTGCTGAAAAAGGTGGAAGTTTAGTCACTGCCGATATTGCAAATTCCTATAACCGCGATGTGTTTGCAGTTCCGGGAAGAACAACCGATTCACAAAGTATAGGGTGCAATAATTTAATTAAGCACCAAAAAGCACACATGCTTACTACTCCATTGGATGTGCCCTATATTTTGAATTGGAAACTGGAAGAAGAAACCATCCCTGCCATACAAAAGCAATTATTTGTAGAATTGGATGGCACCGAAAAAGTGATTTACAATTACCTAAAGCAAAAAGAAAAACAATTATTAGATGTTATCGCCATTGAATGCCAAATGCCGATTTTTAAAGTGGCCAGTGTATTATTGAATATGGAACTGAAGGGGGTGATTAGGCCTTTGCCTGGAAAGTTGTTTGAGGTTATTTAGTTTTTCTGATTATTTGAAACAAGCTTCCTAATGATAAAACCATTATAATCATTGAAGAGATTGCCAACCAATCAAATGAATGTCTTGAAAGAGCAATTAAACCCATGGCTACTGCATTTAGTATAAGACTTATAGATTTTTTATTCAAATTATTACTTTTTAATACCCAACCTTCTCCCTAACTCGCTTCAAAACATCATCAGCCACTAACTTTGCTTTTTCAGCACCAACAGCTAGCGCCGCATCAATCTCGTTTAGGTTGTTCATGTAATAATTATAACGCTCACGAGGTATGGCAAATTTTTCAATAATGAGTTCAAATAAAGCTTGTTTGGCGTGTCCGTATCCATAATTGCCGTTTTCATAATTGGCTTTCATAGTGTCTATTTGTTCTTTGTTGGCTAACAAGCTATAAATAGCAAAACAGTTACAGGTTTTCCAATCTTTGGGTTCTTCAAGCGGGGTGCTATCGGTTTCAATGGACATGATTTGCTTCCGTAGTTTTTTATCATCTAGAAAAATATTGATGGTATTATCTCTACTTTTACTCATCTTTTCACCATCAGTTCCCGGAATAAGCATGATGTTTTCTTCCACTTTTCCTTCGGGCATTACAAAAACCTCACCCATTTTTGCATGAAAACGGGATGCCACATCGCGGGTCATTTCAATATGTTGCAATTGGTCTTTTCCAACGGGAATAATCTCAGCATCGTACAATAAAATATCCGCAGCCATAAGCATGGGGTAGAAAAACAAACCAGAATTTACATCTTCCAATCTGTCGGCTTTATCTTTAAAACTGTGTGCTAGTGTTAAGCGTTGGTAAGGAAAAAAGCAACTTAAATGCCAAGATAATTCGGTTACTTGCGGGATATCACTTTGTCTGTAAAACACGGTTTTTTCAATATCCAATCCAAATGCCAACCAAGTAGCGGCCACCGAATAGGTGTTTTGCCTTAATGTTTCAGCATTTTT
>NCDW01000258.1 GCA_002280395.1 Flavobacteriales bacterium 32-35-8 | reverse complement strand
AGTTGGGGTTACTTACAAATTTTAAATAATTACACTCAATAATGCTAAAAGGCTTGCTAATCTCTAGATTGCAAGCCTTTTCTATATCCTTTAAAATCCATTTTCACCTAATCGTTTCTGGTAAAAGAGAATATGGTAGAGGATTGTTTTTATTCAAATTGATGTGAAAATAATCCAATGCCACTCCCGCATCAATCATGTAAATTTTTAGGGTATTTACTCCTTTAATTGCTGATTTGATACCGACTTTTTTAGTGGCTCTATTTGACAATACATTTTGTTTCCACTCCTCACTTCTGTCATAGGTTCTAAAGTCAATTATTTGAATAGGTTCTTCATTCCATTGTACCCCTACACGAACTCCTTGTGTATTGGTAATGGGTAGCGTAGGTATAGCATATAGTAGTATTTCTGGTGTTACAAAAGTATCGGGATTCCCTAGATAAATTTGATATTCTAAACAAGGTGCTGCTGTAGCCAAATGCTCTGTCTGCAATGACTCTACCATCAACGGATAAGCTTGCATGGAAGCTTTAACATAACCCAAACCATCATTTTTTTTCCATTGATACGGTTCTTTATTTTCCACCGACGTGAAATTTTGGGCATAAATCACTACTCTGTCTTCCATTGCTATAAACATTTTTTTAGGAAAAACAGCAGTTTCGGCATCAACACTTAAGTTTACCACTTTGGTTTTATTGTGGTTCCTGCTGCATCATACAAGATGAAAGCTTTTGTTGCTTTGGTAAACACTTCAAATTGGGGAAGTGAATTATTTTTTTCTACATCCGTTTTTGAAAAAATAGCAAACCTAAAATTGGAACTAAACATCTCATAATTATTTTGAATTGATAGTTATTGTAGCTGTTTGTATACCATCTGACGAAACAGTCAATTCCGTTTTACCAGCTACTTTAGCTGCTCTAATAATTGCCATCGCTCTACCTTTGAAAAGTGATGGTTCTAGTGACCCAAAACTTGCCATATCGGTTGGTGCAGCATTTCCTGAACCAATAATTTTCCCCAAACCTTTACAACTTATTTTAATTTTCTGATTGGAATCAACAACTACATTTCCGTTTTTATCCACTAATTCTATTAAAACATACGACAAATCCTGATTGTCAGCCTTAATCGTTTTATTGTCAGCTGTTAGTTTTATGGCAACTGGTTTTCCGATGGTTTCCAAAATTGTAGAAGCACCTTCTTTATTTTGATTGACTTCTACAGCCTTAAGAATACCCGCTTGATACGGAACCTTAAAAGAAGTTTTATACTGACTATTAGTTTCCGCTTCTGCAATTAGTTTGTCGTTTAAATACAATCTTACTTTTGCTGCACGGGAATAGACATTTACTTTCAATTCTTTGTTTTCCAAATTCGGAAAAGTCCAAGACAAGGATTCTTCTGGCCAACCCCAAAAACTCACTTTTTTAATCTTTCCTTCGGCAACCGGCAATTCTACCGCAATACTTATACTTTTTTCTCTCCAAAGGATGTCTCTGTAATACGATTGTGGTTTTTTAACACCAATTAAATCAATATCACCACACCAGCCGTTGTACCAAGGCCAGCCCATAAACTGATGTACATTTTCCTGAGGATCCACTTCAAATGAGTTTCCTAATCCAGATTCGCCCAAATAATCCATGGCAGTCCACACAAAATCACCAATTACATACGGCAATTTTTCGACTTTATCCCAGTTTTCAGAAGCTTCGGTTGCTACACTTTCGCTACTGTACATCACTCTTTCAGGATTTTTAGCGTGCTCTTCTTCGAAAAATCGCCACATATAATTATAGCCAGACACGTCTAAATTTTTAAACGCATTATCTAACGGAAGCATGTTTTTATGTTCCTTATCCCAATATTTATTAACACCGGCAGTAATAGGACGCGTTGTATCGTATTTCCGAATTTCATTTTTCAAGTATAATGCGGTTTCACTTCCTTTATCTGTAATTCTTTCAGGAATCTCGTTTCCAAGACTCCACATAATAACAGACGGATGATTTCGGTCTCTTAACACCAAAGCGCGAATGTCCTTGGCACTCCAATCTTTAAAATAAAGGTGATAATCCTCTGGATTTTTCTTTCCGTTCCATTGATCGAATGCCTCGTTAATCACCAACATTCCCAATCTGTCACAAGCATCTAAAAAACTTTCCGACATAGGATTATGTGACGTTCTTATAGCATTAAACCCACTCTCTTTCAGCAATCTTACTTTACGTTCTTCAGCACGGTCAAAAGCCGCCGATCCTAAAAGTCCGTTGTCATGATGTACGCAACCACCTTTTAGTAAAGTCTTTACACCATTCAGTTTAAATCCTTCAGTTACAGAAAAATCCAGCGTTCGGATTCCAAATGGAATGTTCAATTGATCTATTTTCGTTTTTCCGTTCCAAAGGGAGATTTTTACATTATATAAATTAGGATTATCAATTGACCATAAAGAAGGATTCTTAACATGGATTGCAAAAGGAACTAATTTATTTTCAGTCGCATTTACGCTAACTTTTCGCGATGTTTTTACAACTGTTTTCCCTTTTGAAGAAATCCATTCGGTAACTATTGTCAAATTTTCCTTTTCATTTCCTCCTATTATTGTAGTTGACAAATCTATTTCGGCTTTACCTTCAATACTCTTTTTGGTTGTTATGAAAGTTCCCCAATCATCCAGATAAGTTGGCGATGTATGCAACATCCAAACATGACGATAAATTCCAGAACCCGAATACCAACGAGAATTTTTACCTTCGTTAACCACTTTAACAGCAACTACGTTTTGCTGACCCGCAGGATTACAATATGGTGTGATATCAAATCTAAATGAGGAATAACCATATACATTATTACCTACTTTATGACCATTGACCCAAACCTCCGCTTGATTGTAAACGCCTTCAAAATACAATTCGTGTCGTTGTGTTCTATTTTCAGCTGAAATGGTGAATGTTTTTCGATACCATCCTTCACCTCCAACAGTTTGTCCTGTTGCAAATCCGCCTACACTGGCTCTGGAAAAAGGTCCTACAACCGAATCTTTCTTTTGATTGGGTAAATGTTCAATGCTCCAATCGTGTGGTAAATCTACTTTTCTCCAGGAACTGTCGTTATATTTTTGTTCATTGGCATTTAAAGTGTTTCCTTTATAGAAAAGCCAATCATTGTCAAACAAGACTTTTCTGGAATCTTTATAATCTTTTTGCGAATATCCAATATCTGATAGTAATAATGATACTATGCAAAACACAGTAGGAATGATTACATTTTTCGAAAATTTTATAGTCATAAATCTCATCTTTATTTTTTTTTAAACGATTTCTAATTCGATTCACAAAAATGAT
>NCDW01000257.1 GCA_002280395.1 Flavobacteriales bacterium 32-35-8 | reverse complement strand
TTTTATGAAAAAAAACAAAAAAAGCAAACCATCAATGCTCATTCTTTTGCTGCGGAACTATCCAAAGTCCATTTACTTTCTTTGCAAGAATTGGAAGCAATTTTTAATCGTATGCAACAAGATAACCTCATTGATTTTGTTGCCAATCAAGACAAAAAAGGTTACAATTATAAAGTCAAATTAAAAACAAAAGGTGAATATTTTTTAAAAAAGGAAAGCAATAAAGGCGCAGATATCATTGTTTCTATCTTTGTATACATGATTTTCTTGGGTCTAACCATGTTTTTGGTGTTTGTTTTAAATAATTCCGTTTAAAATGTCTTTTATATGATTGGTGTTTTTCATCTCATTATAAATGGCTTCAAAGTCATCTTCTTTCATCATATCCCTAAAATGAGTGAGATTTGTAATATATTCTTCTAATGATTCAATAACATTCTCTTTATTCTGTCTAAAAATGGGAGACCACATCTCTGGTGAACTCTTAGCCAATCTCACGGTTGAAGCAAATCCACTCCCAGCCATATCGAAAATATCGCGTTCATTTTTTTCTTTTTCAATAACGGTTTTACCCAACATAAACGAACTAATATGCGATAAATGAGAGACATATGCAATATGTTTATCATGTGAATCTGGATTCATACGTCTCAATTTCATACCAATTGCAGTAAAAAAATCCAATACTTTATTTTTAAGAGCTTCATCTGTTTTATCTTCTTCACAAATGATATTGGTTTTGTTTTGAAACAAATTATATATCGCTGCTTTCGGACCAGAATACTCCGTTCCAGCTATAGGATGCATCGCTAAAAAATGCTTTCTTTTGGGATGATTTTCTACCACTTTGCAAATCGCTTCTTTCGTTGACCCAACATCAATGACCAATCCTGTTTCTGGTATGTTGTCTAAAAGTGTTGGCAATACCTTTACGGATGCGTCAACGGGAATGGATAGAATTACTAAATCGGCATTCACAATATCATCTATAGTTGCTTTTCTATCAATTAAATTAAGCGCCATGGCTTCATCTAGTGTTGATACTTTTCTACTTATGCCATAAATAGTTACGGTAGGATCCAGCCTTTTTAGTTCTAAAGCTAAACTTCCTCCAATTAAACCAACTCCTATGATGTATATATTTTTCATTTTATTTTTTCTGTTTACTCCGACTGTAAACTTATTTCACTCTTTTTATAGCTTCCTCCAATTCTTCTTCCGAAGCGCACAAAGAAAACCTGATATATCCTTCGCCTTTGGTTCCAAAAATAGTTCCCGGTGTAATGAAAATGTAATTATTTTTTAATATTGAATCAATAAATTCTTCAGACTTTACATTTGAAGGCAATTTTGCCCAAACAAACAGTCCAGTTGCTTGTTCATCATAGGTACAATTCAAAGCTTTGGCCAATTTCCACACCAATTCCCTACGCTTTCTGTAAACACTATTTAAGGTAACAAACCACATACTTGAACATTTTAAAGCTTCAATCGCGCCTTTTTGTATGCCGTAGAACATACCGGAATCCATATTGCTTTTAACCTTTAAAATATGATTTATATAATTACTATCACCTACAACCATCCCAACACGCCAGCCAGCCATATTAAAAGTTTTACTTAGCGAATTAAGCTCTAAACAAACCTCTTTTGCTCCCGCAATGTTCATAATACTTTTAGGTGAATCATTCAGTACAAAACTATACGGATTATCATTAATAATCAATATATTATGTTTTTTAGCAAAAGCGATTAAATCTTTAAATAACTTATCTGTCGCGCCTGCTCCTGTTGGCATATGTGGATAATTTACCCACATTAACTTTACCTTACTTAAATCTTGTTTTTCAATGGCTTTAAAATCTGGAAACCAATGGTTGGCTTCATCAAGATCATAAAGAACCGTTTTGGCTCCGACTAAGTTTGTCACCGATTGATACGTTGGGTATCCTGGATTCGGAATTAAAACCCCATCACCTTCATTCAAAAAAGCCATAGATATATGCATGATGCCTTCCTTGCTACCCATTAAAGGTAAAATTTCTGTAGTCGGACTTAAAGACACATTGTAATGTTCTTTATAAAATTTAGCCATACCTTCCCTTAAAGCTGGCAAACCCTGATAACTTTGGTATTGATGCGCTTTAGCATCTTGCATACCTTCAATTAAAGCATCAATAACTTTTTGTGGTGGCTGCATATCTGGGCTACCAATTCCTAAATTAATAACTGGTTTACCGTTTGCGATAAGCAAATTAACCTCTCTTAATTTTTTTGAGAAGTAGTATTCTTCAACGGTATTCAATCTATCTGCTACTTCTATCATAATTTAGCATTTTTATATTCGCCCAACACTCTAAAATTAATGGCCATAATATCTATAATGGATTTTGCTTTTTTAAAATCGGCATACGTTTCAAAAGTCACATCCACAAAAAAAGCATACTTCCAAGGTGTTTCTATAATGGGCATGGATTGTATTTTGGTCAAATTCAATTTACAATCGCTCATCACATTCAATATGGTTGCTAAACTGCCGCGTTTATGGTCTGCTTCAAATTTTAATGACGCTTTATTAATTTCATGTTCTGGAACTTCAGAATTTACTCTTTTTACAATCGCAAATCTGGTTTCATTATGTTTTATGGTTTGAATGCTGTGTGCCAATATATTCAATTCAAAAATTTCCGCAGCCATAACACTCGCAATAGCGCCAACATTTTTAAGCTGTTGTTTATGAATACGCTCTGAAACCTCAGCCGTATCTTTATCTTCAACAAGTTTGATATGCGGATAATCCTTAAAAAATTCTTTGCACTGCAACAAAGCCATAGGATGCGAATACACTTCCTTAATATCTTCGATAGTTTGATTCGGCAACGCCATCAAATTATGCTGAATATCCAAATAATGTTCGCCCACAATATGTAAATCGTATTTATCGATTAGTGCATAATTTGGCAAAATGGAGCCTGCAATGGAATTTTCCAAAGCCATAATTACAGCATCGCTCTCATTTGTTACTAGGGATTCTACAACCCCATCAAAAGTCATACATTCAATAACATCAACAGGCTTTTCAAAATATTGCAATGACACAATATGGTGAAAAGATCCTCTAATTCCTTGTATGGCAACCGTTTTTATCATACATAAAAAAAGTCCCGATTTTCATCGAGACTTATATTAAATTTATATCTTATAAATTATACATACAACGCCTCGATCCTTTTGCTAAAAAAGAAATAAAAGTTGCTAAAATATGTATAATACGCTGTTCTCATAATTACGCCGCTAAAGTAACTAATATTTTAATATATCAAAATCGAATATTTATTTTTTTTCATTTTCATCAAAAGTTTTAAAGATTTTACATCAAATCTT
>NCDW01000256.1 GCA_002280395.1 Flavobacteriales bacterium 32-35-8 | reverse complement strand
GAGAGTTTCAATGCTATTTATACGTTTAATAAAAACTTGCCTTTTCCAAACTTTTTAATAGTGCTTTTTTATGGAATTTCTATATATTTAATTGTTGTTGGAATTGTAAAAGAAAGAATAATTAAGGTTTTGAATGAAACAGAAAATTAATAATAAGCTGAAAGATGAAATAGAAAATATCGGAAAGTCTGCTGAAGATATAAATTAATCTTTTTTAACCCGTTTCAATTCCAAAACATATACAGGGCTGACTTCTATGCCTTTTACATTTTTTCTATTAAATCTTACGATTTCATCATAAAAAAGAGGCACTACAGGCGCTTGTTTCATGATTAAGGAATCCATTTTAGTGTAAAGTAAGTTTCGTTTTTCATCATTGGTTTCCGTAAAAGCTTCTTCATACCATGTGTCGAATTGGTCGCTTTTGAAATGCGTATAATTGGGACCATCAGGCGCAAAATTTTTGCTGTAAAAAAGGGACAAATAATTTTCGGCATCAGGATAATCCGCTACCCAACTGGCTCTAAAAATATCTAGTTTGCCATTGGCTTTAGCATCTTTTAAGGCTGCTCCGGGAATGACGTTAATGTTTACTGTGAGCCCGATTTTTTGAAGTTCACGTTGAATATATTCAGAAAAACTTAAATAATTCCCCGTTGTTGTAATGGAAATTTCTGGATTTTGAATACCGCTTTCTTTTATAAATTGTTTAACCAATTGTTTGGCTGTGTCTGGTTTATAGCTAAATCCGAGGGTTTCATGATAACTCGGTAACCCTTTTGGTATAAAACCACCTTCCGCGGGAATACCAATGCCATTACGCAAATACATCATCATTTTTTTTCTGTCGAACCCATAATTAATGGCTTTTCTAATGAGTTCCGATTGTATTTCTGGAATTTTAGAATCCATATAAAAAGCTAAATATTCGGTGTTTAAATAAGGACCACGAACCATATCTACATCTTTGGAATATTCTTTTCTAAGTTCGCCAGTTGCCGTTAGAATTTCATCTTTATAAGACGCATCTAACGCAATCATAAAATCGATATTTCCTTGTGTAAATTGTAGAAATTCACTTTGTTTATCTGGTAAAAACGTGATGGCAACGGCTTCCAAATACGGTAAATTATGTCCTAAGCTATCTTTTTCAAAGTAATTCGGATTTCTTCTAAAGACTAATTTTAAGTTTTCTTCCCAACGTTTGAATTTAAAAGGTCCTGTGCCAATGGGATGTGACCTAAAATCACTACCATAAAACTCAACAATTTCTTTAGGAACTACCGAGCAATATTTCATGGTCAATAGTCCTAAAAACGCTGGAAATGGTTGTTTTAATTGAATTTGAAAAAGCGTATCATTCACAGCTTTAAAACGCTCTACTTTTCCCAAAACCCAACCGCCTGGCGAGGCTACTTTTTTATCGATTAATCGGTTTAAACTATATTCAAAATCCGATGCTTTTACTGTCCTTGTGGAATCTTTTCCGAATCGTTCATGTTTATGAAAAAATACATCATCACGCAATGAAAAGGTGTATGTTAAGGCATCTTCAGAAATCGTCCAGCTTTTAGCAATACTTGGTTGAATATTTAAATTCCCATCCATTTGAACCAATCCGTTAAAGAGTTGATTCGTTGCCCATATATCTGAGATATCTTTTGAAAATGCGGGATCTAACGAGCCTATATTTTTATGTTCGTTGTATCGAAAAACGGCTTCGTCTGTATTTGAATTGGTGTTATTTCCGCAAGAGTATATAAATAAAACCAAGCAACTAATTGATAAATAGTTGCTTATTTGTTTTAATGGAAGTTTTATCATATAACTTATTAGTTGTAAATTTGCAGTCTTTTAATCAAGGTAAATATAATGAGATTTCTGCCTTTGCGGAAACGACTATAAAAATTAATGAGAAAAAAAGTCGCATTTTATACATTAGGTTGCAAACTTAACTTTTCTGAAACCTCTACCATTGCCAGAAGTTTTATGGATGAGGGTTTCGACCGTGTGGACTTTTCTGAAGTAGCTGATATTTATGTGATTAATACTTGTTCGGTAACTGAAAATGCGGACAAACGTTTTAAAACCATCGTAAAACAAGCTCAAAAAGCAAATCCTAAGGCATTTGTGGCTGCTGTTGGCTGTTATGCCCAATTGAAACCTCAAGAATTAGCTGATGTTAACGGAGTCGATTTGGTTTTGGGTGCTACCGAAAAATTTAAAATCACTGATTATATAAACGATTTATCTAAAAACGACTTCGGGGAAGTGCATTCATGCGAGATTGAGGAAGCCGATTTTTATGTGGGGAGTTATTCCATAGGCGACAGAACGCGTGCGTTTTTAAAGGTTCAAGATGGTTGTGATTATAAATGTACGTATTGTACTATTCCTTTGGCGCGTGGTATTTCTCGAAGTGATACGATGGACAATGTCATTAAAAATGCCAAAGAAATTTCAGCTCAAAATATTAAAGAAATTGTGTTGACAGGCGTCAATATTGGTGATTATGGTAAAGGAGAATTCGGAAATAAAAAGCATGAACACACTTTTTTGGATTTGGTTACAGAATTAGATAAGGTTGAAGGTATAGAACGCTTGCGAATTTCATCCATAGAACCCAATCTTTTAAAAAACGAAACGATTGATTTGGTATCTAAATCCAGAGCTTTTGTACCTCATTTTCATATTCCATTACAAAGTGGAAATAACGAGATTCTTAAAAAAATGAAGCGTCGCTACCTGCGCGAATTGTATGTAGATAGAGTGTCTAAAATAAAGGAAGTCATGCCGCATGCTTGTATTGGCGTGGATGTTATTGTTGGTTTTCCTGGGGAAACGGACGCACATTTTTTAGAAACGTATCATTTTTTAAATGATTTGGATATTTCATATTTACACGTGTTTACCTATTCTGAACGTGATAATACCGAAGCTGCCGACATGGAAGGCGTTGTGCCAATGAACGTAAGAAACAAACGCAGTAAAATGTTACGCGGTTTGTCCGTTAAAAAGCGTCGTGCGTTTTATGAAAGTCAGTTAAAAACCAAAAGAACCGTGTTATTTGAAGGCGAAAACAAAGAAGGCTATATCCATGGATTTACTGAAAACTATGTAAAAGTAAAAGCACCTTGGAATCCGGAGTTAGTCAATACATTACACGAGGTAGAACTCACAAAAATTGATGATGATGGATTGGTTCGATTCGATTTTGTGAAAGAGTTGGCCATATAAAACAAAAAATCCCAAGTTATCAACCTCGGATTTTTTGTTTTTTTTGAGTTTCTAAATAATAACCCCTACAGGAAGCATGCGCTTATATTTTCTGTTACTTCTTACAAACTTGGCAATTTCAGGACTTGTTGGAACAACACTTAAATTA
>NCDW01000015.1 GCA_002280395.1 Flavobacteriales bacterium 32-35-8 | reverse complement strand
GAATTGTTATAAAATTAACTTTTAAAGTTTTAGCATTTAACAATTTTTTCGTTATTTGCCTGCCTAAAATAAAATTCTCAGAACAAAGAGAGGTGGCCGAGTGGTCGAAGGCGCACGCCTGGAAAGTGTGTATACGCCAAAAGCGTATCGAGGGTTCGAATCCCTTCCTCTCTGCTGATATTTTTATTTTTTTAATGTATTTTTTTATATCTTTAACACTTTAACTAATAAATTAAGATTTGAACATGAAAAGATTATTTTCTATCCTTGCCATATCAGGAATGATGGCTTTTGGAACTGTTAATGCAACTACAAATGCAACTACTAGTGCAGCTATAACCACAGCAGCTAGTACAACACAAGATGATGCTCCTGCCGAAGAAGAATTGGGATTTCATCAAGGATTAAAAAAGAGGTTTATTGAAGGAGGCCCAGGGTTTATGGGTATTGTATTATTATGTTTGATTTTTGGATTGGCTATAGCTATCGAGAGAATTATTTTCTTAAGCCTTTCTACAACCAACACAAAAAAATTAACTCAAGAAGTAGAAGACGCTTTAGCCTCTGGTGGTGTTGAAGCAGCAAAAGAAGTTTGCAGAAACACAAGAGGACCTATTGCCTCTATCTATTATCAAGGATTAGATAGAACGGACGAAGGTTTAGAAGCTGCTGAAAAAGCTGTTGTAGCTTATGGTGGTGTTCAAATGGGACAATTAGAGAAAAACGTTTCTTGGATTACATTATTTATCGCATTGGCTCCGATGCTTGGATTCATGGGTACAGTAATCGGGATGATTGATGCCTTCGATAAAATTGAGGCAGCGGGAGATATGAACCCAGCTTTAGTAGCGGGAGGTATTAAAATCGCCCTTTTAACTACAGTATTTGGTCTTATTGTTGCTATTATACTTCAAGTATTTTACAATTACATTATTGCAAAAATTGATAGCATTGTTAACGATATGGAAGATGCTTCTATCACGTTAATGGATTTGCTAATCAGACAAAAAAAGTAATAATTAAACAACAAAAATCATGAATTCACAAAAATTATTAACCATTATATTAGGAATTATTGGAATCATATCCATGGTATTCTTATTTATAATAATAAATGTAGGAGATGAGGCCATCAGCGCAGGTGAAGCTAGCGGGTCTGTAGATACATTTATGTACATATCGTACATAATCTTATTTGCAACTTTAGCTATAGTTTTATTTTTTGTTGTAAAAGGATTATTCACTGGAAACATCAAAAAGACATTAATGTCTGTTGGTGCTTTTGTAGCAATTATTCTTGTATCATACATCTTATCATCTGGAACAGATTTAGACTTAACAGCATTTAACAACAAAGGATTAGGTATTACGGAAGCCATTTCTAAAAACGTAGGAGCAGGTTTAATTGCTTTTTATATTTTAGGGTTTTTAGCAATAGTCTCTATGGTCTATTCTGGATTTAATAAAATCTCTAAATAATTATGGCAAAAAGAGCAGCACCGGAAGTTAATGCAGGCTCAATGGCCGACATTGCTTTCTTATTATTAATATTTTTCTTGGTTACCACAACCATTCCTAAAGATTCTGGAATCAGTCGAAAACTGCCTCCAATTGATGAAAGCGAAACTGAACCTCCTATTATTAGGCAAAAGAACATTTTTACAGTATCTCTTAATAACAGAGATCAAATGCTAGTCGAGGAAAATCTTATGGAGATTGAAGATTTAAGAGCGGCAGCTGTTGAGTTTCTGGATAATAATGGTGATGGAACCTGTACTTTTTGTAAAGGGAAAAAAGATCCAGACTCTTCTGATAATCCAGATAAAGCAGTAATATCACTAAAGAACGAAAGAGAAACCTCTTATGCTACTTATATTTCGGTTCAAAATGAATTAGTTGCAGCTTATAACGAACTAAGGAATAGAAGAGCTCTAGAAATAGGAGCACAAAAAGGATTTCCTAATATGAACTTTATTGAAATGCAGGCTAAACTTAGCGATGTAAGATGGTCAGGAAACAGAGATAAATTAAAAGAAGTTATTGAACAGATACAATTAGAGATTCCTCAAAAATTATCTGAAGTACAATAATATCTTTCATTTGGAAAAAAACAACAATTATGGCAAAATTTAAAAAGAAAAAGGACGGGGGTTTACCTCCAGTTAATACAGCAGCATTGCCTGATATTGTATTCATGTTGTTATTCTTCTTCATGGTAGCTACAGTAATGAGAGAGAACACTCTTAAAATAGCTAATATTCTACCAGTAGCAAACCAAGTAGAAAAGCTTGACAAGAAGAATCCAATAAGTTATATTTATATTGGAAAACCTAGCGACAATTATGCTTCTAAATTTGGAACTGAAGCAAGAATACAATTGAACGACGACTTTGCTGATGTAAGCGAAATAGTGCCTTTTATAAACCAAGAAAGAGCTGCTTTAAGAGAAGAACTTATTCCTTTCTTAACAGTGTCTTTAAAAGTTGATAGAAAATCTAATATGGGTATTGTTGGAGATGTCAAGCAAGAACTTAGAAAAGCCAATGCTTTAAAAATTAACTATACCACAGGAACAGGTGATGTATCGGCAAACGCTGAAAAATAATCTTTCTGTTTTATACATAAAAAAAGCGCTTCTTTTTAGAAGCGCTTTTTTTATTCTTGTGTCGCATCATAATCAGGATACAAAAACTTGTTATATGGAAAACGAGTAACGTGAATTTCCCGAACTTCGTCATAAACCTGCTTTTTAAAATCTTCTAAATTTTGTTTGTTCAATGCCGAAATAAACAACGCATTATCCTTACCTACTCTACCCATCCAAGTGCGTTTCCACTCGTCTAAAGTATAATTTGCTTTGGTTCTAACCGCAACTAAATCATCTTTATCAAAAGGTTCTGCTTCATAGGCATCAATCTTGTTGAACACCATAATAGTTGGCTTATCATTACTTTTAATTTCACCTAATATTTTGTTTACAGATTCTATATGCTCTTCAAAATTAGGATGTGAAATATCAACCACATGAAGCAATAAATCGGCTTCTCTAACCTCATCAAGGGTACTTTTAAAACTTTCAACTAATTGAGTTGGCAATTTTCTAATAAACCCTACGGTATCGCTTAACAAAAATGGCAGATTTTGAATCACTACTTTTCTAACAGTGGTATCTAACGTTGCGAACAGTTTGTTTTCTGCAAACACCTCACTTTTACTAATCACGTTCATTAAGGTCGATTTACCCACATTGGTATAACCGACCAAAGCAACCCTTACCATGGCGCCACGATTACCACGTTGCACGGACATTTGTTTGTCAATGGTTTTAATACGTTCTTTTAAAAGGGCAAT
Source organism: Flavobacteriales bacterium 32-35-8 (assembly GCA_002280395.1). Classification (GTDB taxonomy): domain Bacteria; phylum Bacteroidota; class Bacteroidia; order Flavobacteriales; family Flavobacteriaceae; genus Confluentibacter. The sequence goes on along the minus strand of NCDW01000015.1, from coordinate 13,345 downwards.
TTTATCACGAACAATACGTCTATCAGTTTCAATTTCGGTCTCACCAGGACCACGCATACCAATACCCCCTTTTTGTCGCTCAAGGTGTGTCCACATCCCTCTTAATCGGGGCAATAAATATTCGCACTGCGCTAATTCTACTTGTGTTCTGGCATAACTCGTTTGTGCTCGTTGTGCAAAAATATCGAGAATTAAATTGGTTCTGTCTAAAACCTTACAATTAAGAATTTTACTTATATTACGTTCTTGGGCTGCCGATAGTTCATCATCAAAAATGGCAGTCCCAATATTATTATCGTCAATATATTGTTTTATTTCTTCAATTTTACCCGTTCCCATAAAGGTTTTAGGGTTGGGCATTTCAATCTTTTGAGTGAAGCGTTTTACGGCATAACCACCAGCGGTAAATGTTAAAAACTCCAACTCATCCAAGTATTCCTTAGATTTATCTTCATCTTGATCTTTAGTAATGAGACCTATTAAAACAGCTCTTTCTAAAGTAATATCTTTCTTTTCTAACATAAAAAAATTTAATGTACAAAGTTACATAATTACAGCCATTTTAATTTTTATATTTTTGGCGTTTATTTGTACTTATGATGGATTCTATGGAAGATATTTCGGTAAGGCATGATATGCAAACCATGGCATTTTATAATTGTGAAAACCTGTTTGATGTTTATGATGATAAACGAACAAATGATAACGACTATACGCTTAATTCCTCAAGAAAATGGACACACCAACGGTATGAAAACAAACTTAAAAAACTAAGTTTTGCCATCTCTAATATTGGTAGGAAAGAAACAGGAAAACATCCAGCGTTGGTTGGGTTGGCAGAAGTTGAAAATGACAAAGTTGTTAAAGATCTTACAAATCAAGCAAATCTTGAAGGCTGTAATTACAACTATATACATTACAACTCTTTAGATGAGCGTGGTATTGATGTAGCTTTAATTTATGACAGAACTGTTTTTAAAGTCACCCATTCTGAAACGTTTTTAATAGACTTAGTTAATGACCATGGAAATTTGGATTTTACTAGAGATATTTTATTGGTAAGCGGTTTGTTGGATGGCGAAAAAATACATGTTGTTGTAAACCATTGGTCATCCAGAAGGGAAGGTGAAAAAGAAACCGAGCACAAACGAATGGCTTCTAGCCATAAAGTGAGCGAGATTATACAGTTTTTAAGAGCCGAAGATGCCGATGCTAAAATTGTCATTATGGGCGATTTTAATGATGAGCCCTTTAGCGAGAGCGTTATAACCTTGGTAGAAACAAACCAATTACATAACCCCATGAGAACAATCCGTTCTTTTAGCAGAGGTTCGACCATACATAATAGAAAATGGAATTTATTTGACCAAATTATACTATCAATAAACTTTCTTAAAAGTACTGAAAATCAGTTTGAATTTTTTAAAGCCGATATTTTTGATGATGCTTTTTTAAAGACCTTTAGAGGGCGTTATAAAGGCACCCCTTTTAGAACTTATGTTGGCAAAAAATATACAGGTGGTTATAGCGACCATTTTCCAGTGTATGCTATTTTTAAGAAATAATAAATTCAAAAGCTAAAAAATAAATTAATTAAAAAGGGCTTAAAAACATGATTTAAAGAATCTACAGATAATGGCTTTGAAAGTGTGTCTTTAACAAAACCATAGCTTTTAGCCCGCTTTATATCATCTAAATCGGTTGAAGATGTCACTACAAATATTGTTATATTATTATTTTGTATAATACCTTTCTTTTTGATGCCGTCTAAAAACTGCCAGCCATTATTTATTGGCATATTAATATCCAATAAAATAATATATTGCTTATCAATACTATAATTTTTGCTTAGGTATTCCAGCCCTATTTTACCATTTAAAGATGAGTTTACGTTTAACGACGGGTAAACCTTATTAATCATTCTGGTAAAAATTATATGGAAAATGGGATCGTCGTCTATTAATAATACATGCTTATCCATTGCCCAACCCATTTAAATTCAACAATTTGGTTTCATTTACAATATTTCTTACTATACCGTCCATTTCATTTCCCGACAATTTAAGCTGTTCCATTAAATATGGTAAATCCTCAGAATTAAAGGACTCAAGTTCAATAAGATTAATGATCCCTAAAATTCGTGATAAAGGAGCGCGAACCACATGGGATTGTGTCCAAGCTATATCTTTTAATTTAACGTTTTGTGCTTCAATTTGCTTTATGTGTTCCAATTTATCGGTAACATCATTCGCCAATACCAACCTAACAATCTTATCGTTATATTCTATGTTGCTACTGTAAATCTCAACATTTATATGTTTCCCAGACTTAAGCCGGTGCACAAAAACCCCAGCAAAGCCATAAGCATCTTTAGATATTCGCTGGGCTAAACTATGGCTTAAAGAATCTATTTCATCAAAGGGTCTAATGTCGCGTATGGTCATGTTTTTAAATTCCTCAAGGGCATAGCCATATTTGGTAATTGCCGCTTGGTTTACATCCAAAAAAGCTAAAGAGGAAATATCGTAAAGCCACATGGGCTGCGGACTTAAGTTAAATAAATCCTGGTATGTCTTTTTAGTTTTGTTAAGTCCACTTATATAATTTTTCCGTTCTAGGGAATAAATAATGGCCTTATATAAAATTTCAGGTGTTATTTCATCTTTAATCAAGAAATCTGAAACCCCTAACGACAGTATTCTTCTCGCCAAGACTATGTCTGTATAGCCTGTTAAAATAATGATGGGAGTATCTCCCGAGTACTGTTGGATTTTTTTCACCAAATCTTCTCCTTGAAAATCAGGCAGCACCAAATCCAATAATATGATATTTATTTTTTTCTCCGATTCTAATGTAGGTAATGCTGCGTTAAACGAATCCTTATGAAAAATATGGATAGCATCGAACTTCTCAAGAAGGTGATCTTCAAGCAAAAGAAAATCTCCAGGATTGTCCTCAATTAGTAAAATTGAAAGTGGCAGGCTATCCTTATGCATTATACCTCATTTTAAATTTCAACAAAGATACGTTTACTGAGGCAATTTTGAAAGTTGCAGCCAAAACTCCTCTATTTTAAGGATTACTTTTAAAAAATCGTCCATGTCAATAGGTTTGGTTACATAACTATTGGTGTAATTTTCATAGGCTTTATTTATATCGGTTTGGCTAGACGAAGTTGTAAGCATAATTACAGGTATTGTTTTTAACGAAGTGTCTTCTTTTATTTTTTTAAGTACGTCGTGCCCGTTGTAAACAGGAATGTTAATATCCAAAAGTATCAAATCGGGGCGTTCTGCTTCCTCAAAATTTTCCTTCTTAAATAGAAAATCTAGGGCATCGGCACCATTTCTAACAACACTTATTTTTGTTTTTATTTTGCTTTCCTCAAAGGCATCTAGTGTAAGTACTATATCGCCTTCATTATCTTCTACCAATAATATATGGACTTGTTTCATCTTATCTTAATTATCATTTAAACCTCTTTAAAATTATACTTGAAAAGGTTTTAACATGGGTGTTTTTATATCTCAATGTTTTTATCAATTGTAAAATAGAACGTACTTCCTTTCCCTTGCTCCGATTCCAACCATATTTTTCCGCCCCAAGATTCTACATGCCGTTTTGAAATAGAAAGCCCTATACCGGTGCCACCGTACCTATCCCTATTATGCAACCTTTGAAAGATAATAAAAATTTTATCGAAAAACTCAGGGTTGATGCCAATTCCGTTATCTTGAACGCTTATCTGCCAATGTGTATCTGTTTCCTGCGCCAAAATGTTTATTACAGAAGGCTCGTTTTCCTTAGAATACTTAAGGGCATTATCAAGCAAACAATGTAGTGTTTGTACCAAAGGAGCCCTGAAACATTTTACTATTGGTAAGTTATTAAACCTTATTTCTGCTTTTTTCTCTTCAATAAGTCTTCTTCTTAAGACGTGGTACTCGTTAACAATGTCATTTATATTAATTGTTTCCAAATTGCTGGGCGCTTTTCCTGCCCTAGAATAATCGAGCAAGTCCAGTATAATCTGTTTCATGCGTTTGGCGCCATCGGTTGCAAAGTGGATGTACTGATGGGCTTTTTCATCTAACTGGTCACCATATTTTCTTTCTATTTGATTTAAAAAACTAGTAATCATTCGCAAAGGTTCTTGTAAATCGTGAGAAGCTATAAAAGCGAACTGCTCTAATTCCTGATTGGATATTTCAAGTTCTTTAACATGTTTTTTAAGCATTTTATTCAAACCGAGCACTTCCTTCTCGTAATTAACACGGTGTGTTATGTCGGTAATGGCACCAACCATTCGAATGGCTTTTCCGTTCTCATTTCTAATAACTACCCCTTTGTCTATAACTGTTTTTTCTTCTCCACTCTTATGAACAATTCGATATTCATGTAGCCAATATTCTGCCGAGGCATCCTGTAAACATTTATATAAACTAGTTTGTATACCGGATAGATCTTTAGGATGGAAACTATCTTTCCAAAAGGCATCGCCTTTCAGCGTCTTTTTTACATCATATCCAAAGAGTTTTTCAAACCCATCGCCACGATAAAAGGTATCGTTTTCAATATCCCAGTCCCAAATAGCATCAGTTGTTGCTTGGGCTACTTTTTCAAAACGTTCATTGGCTTGTTTTATACGAATATCCGTTTCCTTTCTAAGGGTTATGTCTTTAAAGTAAACCGACAGACCGTTCATGTTTGGGTAGGCAGTAACTTCAAACCACTTGTTTAAAGTAACATAATACTCTTCAAATGACACTGTTTTTCCTGAGGCCACCGCTTTATGGTATTGCCTGTAAAAATCCGAGTCTATAGCATCTGCATACTCTTTCCAGAGATTCTTGCCTACTATATCTTTCTTTTTCCTACCAAGTACATTTTCGGCTTCTTTGTTCCAATAGGTAACCACCCAATCGTTATCTACAGCAAAAAAGGCATCGCCAATACTTTCCAAAATTTGGTTTTTTTCCTCGTAGGCTTTTTGCAAACGTTCATCAGCTTGCTTTTTAAGTGTTATATCCCTAAAAAATACACTAATACCCTCGGCAGATGGGTAGGCATTCACCTCTAACCAAACACCGTAATAATCTTCAAATGTAATTGGTTTTCCCAATTCAAGAACCTTATGATAATTGGTGTACGAGGGCAAATTTATAGCATCAGGGAAAACAGCCCATAAATTTTTGCCAATTAAATTTTCTTTTTTAACCCCAAGCAGTTTCTCTGCCATTTTGTTCCAATAAGTTACGGTAAAATCCCTGTTTGCCGTAAAAAAGGCATCACCTATACTCTCTATAATCTGGTTTTTTTCATCATATGATTTTTGCAATGTTTCCGCAGCTTTCTTTCGTTCATCTATATTCCTGAAATATGCAGAAACTCCACCAATGGAAGGATACACATTGATTTCGAACCAGCTTTTGGATTTTGGCGATAAATATTCAAAGCTTTTGGGGTTTCCTGTTTTCGCTACTTCATGGTACACCCTTTCCAGCTCGGTGCCTTTTATGTATGGTAATACATCCCAAATGCGTTTGCCAATTACCTCACTGCTTTTCTTGTTCAATATGTTTTCGGCCTCTTTATTGAAATAGATAAAATTCCAATCTTCATCTAAAGCCAAAAAGGCATCAGAGATACTCCCTAAAATTTCCTGAAGCCGCAGTTTTGTAGATTTTGTAACGTGGATATCCTGAATACTGCCAAATATTTTTGTGCAAACCTCATTTATACGTTCACTTTTTCCAATAATCCTTACCCATTTTTCCTTGCCGGTTTTGGTAATTAAAAGCACTTCCAAATCATAATCTATACCTTTTTCAATAAGCTGTTCTATGGCCTTTTTTACAACAACTTTACTTTCTTCAGTATAAAATTCTATGCCACCACTCAAGGATGCATCGTAATTTGCATCAACCTCAATAATTTCCCTGACCACGGGCGACCAATACATGCCATCTGTATTACCCTGATTGGTTAAATCGAGTTCCCAACTTCCTATTTTCGACAATCGGGAGGTCTCATCGTATAAATTGCCCAATTTTACCTCATCGGTGATGTCAAAAACCATGGTATTAAAGAGTATGGTGCCGTTGGATAATTTATAGGGTGTACCGTAGCCTTCGTGCCAGCGCAAATCTCCATTAGGTAGTACATTACGCCATTTACCATGCCATTGCGAAAGCGTATCTATAGATTGTTGAATCTCTTCTGTAAGGGCATCGTAATCACCTCCTTTTTTAATTTGTTTCCAAACAACGTTATCATCCTTTTCACAGTCCTCTGGCGATACGCCCCAAATTTTTCTGGAAGCTTCACTAACCGATTCCAATTTGCTACTACCATCTGGATACATATAGTACTGAAATGCCACACCCGGAAGATCGTCTGTAATAGATTTTAACCGTAACTCCGTTTCTTTTATAAGATTGATATCTTGGAAACTTCCGAAAATTCTAACACATTGGTCATCAACAAATTCTGCGGTTCCCACACTACGAACCCATAACTGATTTTTATTTGCTGTAATTATGGGAGCTTCAAAATCAAAGGAACTTCTTGTATTGACAGCTGCTGTAATAATTTTTGTAGCCTCTTCTCGGTAATCTTCCCTAAAAAATAGCACCGTATTTTCGGGTGTTGGCACAAAGGTTTCAGGGTCGGTTTCATGTATTTCATGAACAACTTGGGACCAATGTAACCTATTTGATACCAAATCTACCTCCCATCCACCAATTCTTGCCATTTTAGAGGCATCAGTTACCAACTCCTGTAATTTTTTCTCTTCTGTAATATTTTTGGCGGTAGCGTAAATAAGCCCTTCGCTTTTTACAATATTACATTGCCAACTAAGCCATATAAACTCATTTTTTTTGGTAATGTAACTATTTATAAAACTGAAACTACTTTGGTTTTCCTTTTTAGCTTTTTTTCTTTTGAGATTAAAAACAGTCTTATCTAAAGGGTTTGTAAAGGTTTCTATTGTATTTCCTATAACATCGTGTTCATTGCAGCACAGAAGTTCAAATCCTGCTTTATTCATCTTTAAAAAACGACCCTTTTCATCGGTAACACAAATCATATCTGGTAAAGTATCGAACAAATGGTGTAGTTCACTTTCCAAACGCTTTCTGTTAATTTCTGAACCGATAACAGTTTCCATATTAGCCAATACAGCTTGGTGCTGCTTTATTTGGACGTTCGCTTCGGTGGAACCAACAACCAATACACCTACAGTATCTTCTTGGTACGTAAGGGGAATACCAAATACCGACTTTAAACCTACCTTTTGGGCTGCTTTGTTTCTTATAAAAAACTCATTTTTTTCTAAATCTTCCCAAATAACAACCTCCTTGCTTAACCATACCTTACCTGGAATTCCAGCGTTAAAAGCTATTTCTTCCATATTTTTCGAATGCTTATGGAATTTTTTCGCTGCTGAATCCATATAGGCATATGCAGAAAGCTTCAAGGTTTTTTGGTGAATGGTAGGCAACCACACTTCGCAGAAATTAAATTCCCCATAGTTGGCAATTAATTTGCAAAGCTGCTCGAGAGAACTATTAAGGGTTGTTCCCTCATTAAAAACCGCACTTATTTTGCTTAACAGTTCTTTCTGCAATTGCTCGTTCTTAGCAGTTGTAACATCACGCTCTACAGCAATCCAATGGGTGTACCAGCCTTTTTCGTCAGCTACAGGGGACATGGAAAAGTTTATCCAGAAAGCCTCACCATTTTTTTTGTAATTCACCAAAGTGGCCTCACAAGGCTCCCAATTTCTAAGGGCTTTTCCCAGTCGTAGCAATTCTTTTTTGTCTGTTTTAGGGCCTTGCAATAAGCGTGGCGATTTACCAATAACCTCATCGATAGTATAGCCCGTCATTCTTGTAAATGCTTCGTTTACATATACTATTTTAGGCCCTGGATTATCTTGGGGTTCGGCTTCAGTTATTAAAACGGCATCATTGGTATGGGTAATAACGCTTTCCATTAACTTTAAGCGCTGTTCCTCCTTCTTTTGTAATGTAATGTCTTGTACTGTGCCTTCAAATGATAGGGGCGTACCATCTTGGTTTTTGTTCAGCCTTCCCATTTGACGCACCCATTTTACAGTTCCATTAGTAAGTACAATGCGGTGTATAAAGTTAAGTTCTGTTAATCCAGAAATTGCCGCTTCATGCTCACGTTCAAAAATAGCTATATCATCTGGATGAATGGAATTATAAAAATATTCGAAACTGATTTTAAACCCTTCCTTTTCAACCTCCCATATCTCATAAACCTTATCTGACCAGAACAACGAATTGGAAACCATATCGAATTTCCAATAGCCAATTTTAGCTATTTCAGAAGCCGATTTTAGTCTTCTTTCAGATTCCTGTAATTTTAAAAGTTGTTTTTCTATATGAGTTACATCTTGGCATATTACCATAAAACAATTTCTTCCTTGAAATTCTATTCTATGACCATTCGTTTCCACACGAATGAGTGTCCCATCCTTTTTTTTATGGGTAAATGTACCATAGTGTTTATTGCCCGTATGCTTATGAATGTCTTTGTGAACGTCTATAAGCTTAGGCAATTCTTCTTCAGGCCTTAAATCTTTTATGCTTAATTTTAGGAATTCTTCTTTGCTGTAACCATAAAGGTCTATCGTAGCTTGATTAACATCAAGAATTTCAAAAGTGTCAATATTATAAACCCAATGGGGAAGTGGGTTTAAATAAAATAGCGTACTATAGTCGTGTTTATTGCTCATTTGGGGTTATTATTCGCTCTAGCTATTATCTATTTGGTAAAAAAAGTATCATAAATATCATTTTACTATAATTAATTCGCCAAAAACACCATGAAAATTCATGTCGCAAAAAACTTAAATATGTTATTTAAATTAACGAGATCCAAAAAAACAACTTTTGCCATTGGCTAAAATTGGATTTATCAGCGGCCCTTTAAGTGAGAGAATTAATTGATTTTAATTTTGCTAGTATAACAAAATATGTGTCTTTTATTAAAGACGATGGTTAACAGCCTACAAAGAAATGAAAATTTATTATCATTTTCATGGTTTATAATCAATACTAACTTCGTCCAACTCATACGTGCCATCAAACGTTGGGTTACCGCTGCCTATATATTTAAAAGCAATATGTATGTTGCCTGTTAAACATGATAAATCGACATTACCAGAATTAAACCACGAGCCAAAGTAATCGGTATCTTTAATAATGTAAGCATCAGACAATATGCTCCAAGTAGCATTGACCACATTGGCTTGAGTACCATCCCAATCTGCTGAATATAATACCTGCATATCGCTACTATCGGCAAAACTACTTGAAGTTTTAAAACGCAAGGTTTCCCCATTTTGAGCATCTAAATTAATAGCAGGCGTAATCAGCCAAGCTACATTATTTACATCGCCCGAACTGGCAGATTGCATTCTCGCCGATCTGTCCAAAGAAGCATTCGTTCCCGTAGCTACATAAGCTTCCCAACCTTCGCTGCCCGCTTCTATATAATTGGTCCAACCATTGCCAACTATCAACTGGTTATTTTTTTGAGATTCAAAATTATCGTAAAACAAATTTCTTGCACCAACGGTATCTGCTATACCACAGCTAAATTGCATGGGGTCGCAGCGATTTTCATCAGTAAATTGAACATCGGTAACACTATTGATGATTAGCACATTAAAATCGTCTCCAAAATCCCTAGAAAAAATACCCGTTATGAAGCCCTTTTTTTGAGGTACTTGAATGGATTTAAAATCCGCAAACGTGCTGGTTTGCATTAATATAGAAAGTCCTAAATCGCAACTTTCCAATGTGCGGAATCCATCAAATTCATCAATGCCTTCGCCTGCATAGCTTAATGGTAATTCACTATTCTTTATTTGCATGTTATTTAACTGAATCAAGGTGTTTTCATCAGCCTCTGTCAATTCTATTAATGATGCTATTTTGGGTGTGATAACTGCAACTTCTGATGTTCTAATCACAATCTTTCTATATTCAAATTCCTGAATTTGTTCCAAATTTTGGTCTTCGCCCTTGGCAACAGTTAACACGCCGTTTGATTCGCCTATGGTCAATCCACTTAATTTTACATATACTTTTCTGCCAAATTCGTAAGTATCGGACAGACTTCCCACATTAATATCCAACCGAATTCCTAATCTGGGGTCTTCATCGGGATTGTTATCATCTACCTTATTTTGAATGATGAGTTCTTCAAAAAAATTACCAGCTTGGTCGCTAGACACAACATAGCCTTCAATATATAAATCTTCGTCTTCCCCAATAATAGCTATCAATTTATCATTCGCGACCGCTTGGGCATACCTGCCATATAATGCCTTAAATGTGATTAACTTGTTTGCTGGAATATTGATGTTTTGTCCTTCTTCTGGTATTGGAATACCATAATCGCCGTCATCTATACACGATGAAAAAACAACTAACAACAACATGCTTATAACTTTAGTTTTCATAAATTTTACCATTAAAATCTAACATACACGTTCACAAAATAATTGGCGCCTCTGCCATACCAATATTTAGAACCAAAGACAGGTTTATTTAAAGCTTGGTCATCTCTTAATTGTCTATAATTGGCGTTGCGCCCTTGTTCAAATCCACCGGTTTTATAAACTTCATCAAGTATATTATTTACACTTGCAAAAAAACCAATATAATAATCGCCCACCATCCAGGATTTTCCACCTACTAAATTCACGACCATATAATCATCAAAACGTTCTTGCTTTAGTAAGGATTTTGCTAAATCTTCATCATAATCAATAAAAGGTTGGCCGTCAACATCCGTATAAAAATTATTAGTTCTTGTGAGCGGACTTACATCAACATAGGTGTTTTTAAAGAAATTGGCCGTAGCCCCAAACCACCAATAATCGGGGTCACGATATTCAAAACCGATAGAATAGGCTTCTTGCGGACCCACAGCTAATTTGTAATTTTTTAAATAGGATTTTCCTAAATACACATTCTCAAACCTATCGGAAGACAGATATAAATCGGGGTTATTGGCATAAGTATATTGCCCAATAGAGCCAGCTCCTTTTAATTTGATAGTTGGTGTAACTTGGGCTTCAACCCCAAATTCTCCCCCTAAATGATTTTTATTAATGCCTTGTAAAATTTCTTGAATAAATTCGGTGTTATCCCTGCCAGATTGTTGTGTGCCAGAATCGGCAATTACATTCCCAATGCCATCGGCAAAGAAAAATGAGATTTCGTTGGCATTCTTAAGTTGCGTATAAAATCCAGTTATTTTAGCTTTCACATAAGATGCTCTGAAAATATAACTGGCATCAAAACTGTTTATTTTTTCTTCTGAAATATTGGGAACAATATTGTGGTTCGACCTAGAATTTGTATAACTATTACTTATGGAAGGTGCTTTTGTGATGTAACCTAAATTGACATCAAATAGATGCTTGCCAGATAATTTATAAGTAAATCCCGCCTTAGTACCGATTCCCGTGAATGCTAATTTGTCTCCCTTTCCAAAGGAATTATCTACAAAATTTTCTGGCTGAAACAATCCTTCACGCTGATATTGTGTGTTGGTGACGCTAGCGGATGCATAAAAATCAATTTTATTATATTTAAATTGAGCCTGTGCAAAACCTGAAAGCACGTTGGCAAACATGTTGTAATTATAAGCATATTTATCGCCGACTTTAGCAATGGTATTCGGATTCCTTAAATCGAACTGAACACCATCAAAACTATCCACATTTAAAAATCCTGTACCACCCAAAAGGTCTAAAACCTCAGCAAAATTTTCAGATTGCAACGCTTTATAATTTATGGAAGCATCATATAAAATATGCTCATTTATCTTACCATTTAAAATACTGCTAAAAGATACTTGTTTATCATCAACCCTATCTTCATACAACATATAAGTCGCATTTTTACCTTGTGCCGCATTTGCCATATTGGTATCGTACATGGGTTGCCAATGAATTTGTCCGTCATCCAAAAAAGATTGTTGGGCACTGTATGCGAATTCTAAGTCATCTGGAAAATTCCGTTCAAAATAGCTTGGTAATTTTTGGTAATAGGCGGCACTAGGGTTTCGCCCACCTCCTTCAAAAGTTTCTTGTCCGTCGGATGTCAACACCCTTGTAGCTCCTACAAAAGCTAGACGGCTGTTTCCCATTTTACCGAACTGATACCCTATGTTGGTATTCAATGATAGTTTACTGTTTATGTTCCAGTAATGATTTAGCATCAAAATAGGCTCTTCTACTTCTTTAATGCGTGAGTTCCGTTGCTTACCATCTTGCCAGCCCCAATACTCGTTATATTTTATACCTTTTAAATCGTAAACTTCTTGTGTGTTGGGAGACGATTTTCCTCTTCTGTTTGGTGTATAAATTCCCGTAAAGTTCAAGCTATGTTTGTCATTAATCACTTTCTCTACGGAAACAAAAACGGAATTCGCATCATATAAGGTGGCGTCTTGATACCCTTCATTTCCCCATCGCCTTCCAAAAGAAAGCGCATACGCCCAACCACTTTTTAACAAACCCGATGTATATGTTGCCATAAATCTATTGGCGTAACTTCGGTTACTAGAGGAATAGGTAATACGCCCGCCATGCGACATTTGAGAAGCCCTAACGTTAATATTACTAGTTCCTAAAACACCTCCAAATTGGTAACTCGATGGCTTTAGCCCGGGAGCTAATTCTTGGTTACGCATTACATCATTCAATCCGCCCCAATTGCTCCATTGGGGTCTGCCATTATATATTTTGTTCATTTCAATACCATTAATCAACATGGAGCTATTATCGGAATCCAAACCTCTAATCCTAAAAAAAGAAGGACTAAACTCGAAAGCGGCAGTCCGTTGAAACACATCCAGAGACGCTTGTAACAAACCAGATACATTTCCGAAGCCACTTTCATCATTATCAAGTTCGTCTTCAGTTAAATTAATGGTAAATAAATCTTGAGCCACCATGTTATCAACCTCAAGAATCATATCTGTAATGTTTACTGTTTGAAATTCATCTACAGTTATGGGATACTTCGCTGTTATATATCCAATTTTAGAAATTTGCAAGATGTGTTCCCCTAACGGCACATTTGAAGAAAATTCAAACTCGCCCAATGCATTGGTTTTGATGGTTTGGGATGTTGCTTCTATGGTTACGGTGACTTCTGGGATAGGCTCGAAAGAAATTGCATCTTTAACACTTCCTTTAATACGTGTTTGCTGCGCCAATACTGAGATTGGGACTAAGGTGTAAAACAAAAAAACAAGCCCAATTTTTTTCAATTCTTTAATTTTAATTACT
>NCDW01000255.1 GCA_002280395.1 Flavobacteriales bacterium 32-35-8 | reverse complement strand
TTTAATTGTAAATCGTCTCATCATCTAGACTCAAAATATTGTAACAATGTTTTAAAAGTTAACAAATGTTTTGAAACTGCAGATAGGTTGGATACATTTCTTAGACAACAAAAAATCATTTAAAAAAAATAGGATATGTCCTTAAAACAGTTTTTTGCAGGCGGAACTATTAAACTTGAATATTAATGACCTGCTCAATTTGAGGAGCATATTTTTTTATAGTCATTTCCACTCCCGATCTCAAGGTCATTTGATTAACGCTACAACCTACACAAGCCCCTTGTAATTGTACTTTTACAAGTTTATCATCTTCAATAGATAGCAAGGAAATATCACCCCCGTCACTTTGTAAAAACGGACGAATCTCATCCAATGCTTTTTCTACATTAATTCTAAGTTCTTCTGTAGTCATATCTTATTTCTTAACCGCTGAACATCCAGCCATTGTTGTGATTTTTATTGCTTCGGTTGGTGGCAAATCCTCGTTACGTCTTACCACTTCTTGCACCACATTTTGAGTCAGTTTTTCAAAAGCCTGCTCTAAGGGCGTTGCTGTTTGCAAGGCTGCTGGACGACCCACATCACCTGCTTCACGAATGCTTTGTACTAGAGGAATTTCTCCTAAAAATGGCACTTGCAAATCTTCTGCTAAATTTTTAGCACCTTCCTTTCCAAATATATAATATTTATTGTCTGGTAGCTCTTCTGGAGTAAAATAAGCCATATTTTCAATGATTCCCAATACAGGCACACTAATGCTTTCTTGTTGAAACATGGCAACTCCTTTTTTAGCATCGGCTAACGCCACATTTTGTGGTGTACTGACCACAACAGCTCCTGTTATTGGCAACGATTGCATGATACTTAAATGAATATCGCCAGTTCCTGGAGGTAAATCGATTAACATAAAATCAAGTTCTCCCCAATGGGCATCAAAAATCATTTGATTCAATGCCTTTGCTGCCATAGGGCCACGCCAAACAACTGCTTGGTTTGGTTGGGTAAAAAATCCGATAGATAAAACTTTAACGCCATAATTTTCAACAGGCTTCATTTTAGATTTTCCGTCAATATTTACGGCTAAAGGTCTTTCACTTTCTACATCAAACATAATAGGGATGGATGGTCCGTAAATATCGGCATCCAAGACTCCGACCTTAAATCCCATTTTAGCCAATGTTACCGCTAAATTAGCCGTTACCGTAGATTTACCAACACCCCCTTTACCTGAAGCAACTGCTACTATATTTTGAATCCCTGGAATGGGATTCCCTTTTATAACATTTACTTTTGGTTTTGCAGGCGCATCCACTTTTACATTCACCGTGATTTTAGCTTTTTCATAAACTAAATCGTGTATGGTTTTTAGGATGTCTACCTCAACGCGTTTTTTAGCTTGCAAGCTCGGATTTTTAATAGTGATATCTACAATAACCTCGTCTCCAAAAGTCATCACATTAGTTATTGCACCGCTTTCCACCATATTCTGTCCTTCTCCGGGAACAGTAATAGCTTCAAGTGCTTTGAGTATATCTTGCTTGTTAAGTTTCATGCTTAATTTAGATTTATTCTAATATGCAAATATACTGTGAATTGTTTAGAAATTAAAGCCCTTTTATTGAAATGATTTATGGGGACATTCCGTTTAATTATGATTGTGGAAATATGTAATTATTTGTAAATTTTTGAAAAATTAGGAAATAATTACAATTCTTTAGCAGGATCCCAAAACACCGTCTCAAAATCTTGAATTTGGTTGTTAATCACTTTAACACCTTCACTTTCTAAAAGCTGTTGCATTAAATTAGTGCCATCAAAATGATGCTTGCCGGTTAATACTCCGTTTCGGTTTACAACCCTATGAGCTGGCACGTCTTTACCAACAGACCCATTCATGGCATAACCAACCATACGCGCACTTCTTGCAGCACCAAGATAGTTGGCAATCGCCCCATAACTGGTTACTTTTCCGTAGGGAATAAGTTTTGCAACTTCATACACCTTATCAAAGAAATTTAGGGTTTCTTGTTGCATAATTATAATTCTTTGATAATATTTATTAAGGTTATTATTGAAATAATACCCGTGACTCCGCCAATAACATAATTCATATTTTTTTGTGACGTAAATGCTTTACTTCTTATTTTATCAAAAAAGAAAATATACATATAAAGCATCACGAATGTGCCCATAACAGCACCAGACACATAACTTATCACACTTATTTTATCAAACTTCAACCAGTCAAAAGATGCGAAAGTAATAGTCATATAAGCTTGATATGGAATGGGAAGCACATTAATTGCGGATAACAACATGCCATGAAAAAACCGACTGTGTTTACTTCGTATTTTCAATTCTAATGAAGGCTTTGGTTTTTTCTTGGCGATAAATAAATAATAAATGGTTACTAAAATAAAAATGATAAATGCTACTCGCTGAAGAACTTCAATGATCTCTGGATGGTTACTAATATATCTTGCAAAAATAGCTGCTATATAGGTTTGTACAAATACGATGACACAAGCACCTACCGAAAACATAATGCCCCTAACATGCCCTTCCCTTAAACTAATATTTGCAGCGGTCATATTAAGCAACCCTGGAGGCACAACCCCTATGAATGCTACAAATAATCCTAGAAAAAAGACAATCGATGTATCCACTAACTATTTAATTTTAAACCGAATATACGTAATTGGTTTGTTTATCTCCAAATACTGGGATTCGTAAAAAGTTTGAATGCTTGTAACTTCATCTGGGCTGCCTTCTTGTTTATAGATATTATGATTTGCATAAATAACCTCATGACCTTCACCATGCAACAAGCCAAGCGTGTAACCATGCATAAATTCGCTATCGGTTTTTAAATTCACCACACCGTCTGGCTTTAGGATTTGTTTATAACGCATTAAGAACTCCGAATTGGTCATTCTATGTTTTGTGCGCTTGTATTTTATTTGTGGGTCGGGAAAGGTAATCCAGATTTCGTCCACTTCATTTTGGGCAAACGCAAAATCTATCAATTCAATTTGTGTTCGCAAAAAAGCAACGTTGGAAATATGTTCTTCAACTGCCGTTTTAGCGCCGCGCCAAAAACGGGCTCCTTTTATATCAATACCAATAAAATTTTTGTTCGGATATCTTTTTGCCAGAGCTATGGCATACTCGCCTTTACCACAGCCTAATTCTAAAACTAAAGGGTTATCATTTTTAAAGAAAGTCTTGTTCCAATGGCCTTTTAATGTAAATTCTTCATTAACAAGTGTGTCCCTATTTGGTTGAAATACATTAGCAAATGTCTCGTTTTCCCTGAATCTTCTAAGTTTATTCTTGCTTCCCAATCTGTTTAATTCTTATTTTTTTTGTAAAATTAAGGAAATATGCGAGAGTAGT
>NCDW01000254.1 GCA_002280395.1 Flavobacteriales bacterium 32-35-8 | reverse complement strand
AGATGCTGATGCAAGCGATGTTTTGAAGTATGATTTATATTTTGGGACAGCAAATCCACCAACAGAAAAAGTGGCTGCTGATTTGTTATTAAAGACTTATGATGTAAATGTTTTAAATGCAGGAAATTATTATTGGAAAGTGGTTGTGAAAGACGGAAAAGGAGGAACAACCGTAGGTCAGGTTTGGAATTTTATTAAGCAATAGTGTTTGTTCCGTTTAATATTTTAAAGGACATAACTAACAAAAAACTAAACTTATGAAAAAAACTACTGTTTCAATAATCATATTATTATTGTTTGGGTTCAAAATATCTCAAGTGGACGCCCAAATAACAAGTACCAGTTATAATATTAAGGCTAATCCTATTACAGACAGAACCATCGTGTATGAATTTAAAGGGATTGGAGTATCTAAGCCTGTAACCTGGGGATTAGATTTGGCCTGGCTTGATGAGGCAAATATTATTAGGGGATCCCGCTTTATGGGAAAAGAAAATGTGGGTATAATAAGATCGTCTTTTATGCCTAATCAACCCTTGTTTAATAATTCGCAATTACAAGGAGACGCTCTAATTAATACTAATAAAAGAATTGATATTATCAAAAGAAATTTTGGAACAAATATTAAGATAGCACTCAATTCAGATCATCCTAGTGTGAATTCATATTTCTATGGTAATGCTGTAAATTGGGCTAAATTAATTGATGTTACAACTGCTATGCATCAGGATGCAGGTTTTGATGTGGTTACGGTTTCACCTTTTAACGAACCGGATTATTCGGCTACCGGACAAGGTACAATTCAGGATTTTTATAATGTTATTCTTGAATTGAAGAAAAATTCCCGATTTGATGCAATACGTATTTCCGGAGGTAATACACTTAATAATGATCAGGCATTGTATTGGTACAATTATCTCAATCCTGCCGGATTAACCGAGGGGAATACACATCAGTTAGCAGGCAGTTTTGATACTTATGCTAATTTTTTTCAGGCTGTTAGATCTAATGGTGATTATGCTACCGCTGATGAGATGCATAATGTTATGGATGCTATTGTTGGGATAGAATATGGTATGCAAACCGGTATTTGGTGGGGATGGGCAGAATATGCACGCGGGGAACTTTGTAAAGCCAGTAATGGTGTGCGTTTAGGATATGCGGAACACCGTCCTAATTGGACAGCAGCAGCAGTATATCGAAGCCCTCAAGGTAAAGTTCAGGCTTTTGGAGGAACTTCAGAGCGACAAGCTGTAGCAACAACTTATCGTTATGTTTCTAAAGATAGAGCTGTTTATTATGATGGACAAGGACCACAACGTGAATTTATTTTAGAAATGCCTGGAGGAGCAGTTGGAAGTTATCAAAATGGACAAACGAATGCGGAACGAGTTATCAATATTACTTATGGAGAAGATATTCAACCCGTGATTAATGGTCGTTATAAATTGGTAAATCGTAATAGTGGTAAAGTAATGGAAGTGGCAGATGGTTCGATAGATCGGGGAGCTAATATCCAACAAGGAGCAAACATGGGAGGAACTCATCAGCAATGGGATGTGACTCCGGTTGACTCCAGAGTGGGAGGAGATTTTAGTTATTTTACATTTGCCAATGCTAAGAGCGGTAAGTCTCCTGATATTTTAAATTTTTCATTGGATAATGGAGCTAATGTAATCGTATGGGATAATGTTAAAAGTGTAAATCAACAATGGTACCTAGACTATGCTGAAGATGGATGGTTTTATATTCGGAGCAGACATAGTTCTAATTGTTTAGATATTCATAATGCAAGTACAGATGAGGGAGCCAATATTTCTCAATGGGAAAAAAATGGTGGTTCTAATCAACAATGGCGTTTTCTGCCTATTAGTGCTCCAGTTGAGTTTGTAGCGCCAAGTGCTCCTACTAACTTAGTGGCTACAGCTCAGGAAACATCTGTAAAATTAAGTTGGACAGCCAGTCTGGAAACGGATGTAGCGGGTTATACTGTTTTTCGGGCTGAAACTGCTGGAGGAGAATATAATACTATTGCTCGCAATGTGATAACAACATCATTTATTGATAATACTACGCTAACCGGCAGAAAGTATTTTTACAAAATTAAAGCAGTAGATCAATCTTTAAATCGTTCAGTTTATTCGAATGAAGTTTCAGCAATTCCTTCAGGTAATAAAGATCTTGTTGCACAATTTCAATTTGATGGAAATACGCAGGATAGTTCTGTTAATTTAAATCACAGTGCAACATACGGAAGTATTTCATATACTCAGGGTAAAATAGGTTCCGGAGCAATAACGCTTAATGGAGCCAATAATTTTGTTCAACTTCCCGCAGATATTGCGAGTCATAAGGAGATAACAGTGGCAACCTGGGTTTATTGGGGCGGAGGTGCTTCATGGCAACGTATTTTTGATTTCGGAAATGATCAGTCTCAAAATATGTTTTTATCACCGAGTTCAGGTTCATCACAATTGCGTTTTGCGATTAATAATGGAGGCATAGAGCAAGTTTTGAATGCGCCTGCATTACCAACAGGTGTGTGGTCACATGTGGCGGTGACTCTAAGTCCATCTGGGGCAAGTATGTATGTTAATGGAAAACAGGTGGCAGAATCCAATGCGGTTACCATAAGTTCATTGGACTTTAAACCAGTGTTAAACTATATTGGACGAAGTCAATTTTCTGATCCATTATTAAATGGTCGTATCGATGATTTCAGAGTGTATAACTATGCATTGACAGCCGATGAAGTAGCTGAACTTTCGATACCAAATGATAATATAGCAATTGAGGCAATAGGAGAAACTTGTCCAAATAAAAACAATGGTCAAATTAGTATTTATTTACAAATAAAAGCTTGTCTTTGATGAATTTAGTGCCGATGACCTATAATGTTTGTATTAGAGTAACGGGAACTAATTCGGAGCAATGTTATTCTATAGATATTCCAAAAAGTAATGCTGTAACGGGGAAAACGGTAGCTTCATTAGACAAACTTCAAGTAGAAATTCAATCAGGAACGGCACCTTATCAAGTGGTTGTTAATGGTATTTTACAGTATGAAACCAACATTAATAATTTTGATGTAGCTGTAAAACAAGGTGATTTATTAGAGGTTAAAACTTCAAAAATTTGTGAAGGAACTTTCTCAAAGATAATTACACTTTTTGATGCTGTGAGAGCTTTTCCAAATCCTACTTCAGGCGAATTTGATATTTATTTACCAACAAATGAGGATTCGGTAAGTATTGAGATTTTTGGTGTAGATGCTAAGCTAATTTCAAATGCTAATTATTCAATAGAAAATGGTAAAGTTCATATCAATATTGCGAAAGAACCAGTAGGTATTTATTTGGTTAAGATTAAATCTAATCCTGATGAAATAGTGCAAATTATAAAAAAATAAAGGTTTTTAAGATGAAAAAAATAAGTCTATTTATATTAAGTGTAGTTGTTTTTTCTTCTTGTAGCAGTGGTGATGGAGGATCAGACAATCCTTCGTCAACACCAGTAAATAATAGTGCTCCAACTACTCCAGGCTTGAGTTATCCAACCAATAATTTAGTTTGTATTAGTAACACAATCACTTTTGAATGGAATGCTGCTACTGATGCTCAAAATGATGTGGTATCTTATCAATTGCAAATAGCAACGGATAATGGTTTTACACAGAATTTAAATTCTTCAACTATTACTTCTTTGAATAAACAAGTTACTTTAGAAAAGGGGAAATTATATTATTGGAGAGTTAAAGCGATTGATAGTAAAAATACCTCAAGTAGTTTTTCTGTGATAAATAATTTCTATACTGAAGGACATGGAGTTGTAAATCATGTTCCTTTTGCTCCGGTTTTAGTAACTCCGGTTTTAAATTCAAATCAATTGAAAGGGACAATAAATTTAAGCTGGACAGCGGTAGATGCAGACGCAACCGATGTTTTGAAGTATGATGTGTATTTTGGGACAGCAAATCCGCCAACAGAAAAAGTGGCTGCTGATTTGTTATTAAAGACTTATGATGTAAAAAATGTTCTAAATGCGGGAAATTATTATTGGAAAGTGGTTGTAAAAGACGGAAAAGGAGGAACAACTGTAGGTCATGTTTGGAATTTTAAAGCGAATTAATAAAATAGAAAAATATTCGTCTAATAATTCACTAATGGTTTGTTGAGAATTTTAATAGAGAAAAGTATTTAAAATGAAACAAGTATATTTAATAATATTCTTTTTTAGTTTGGTTCCTATTCTTGTTTTCAGCCAGAATGATTCTTTCATTCCCGGAAAACAATGGAAAGACACTAATGGAGTACATATCAATGCTCATGGTGGTGGTGTTGTTTTTGTTGATGGGGTTTATTATTGGTATGGAGAGTATAAAACTGCCGGTCGTGGCGGAAATACATCTTTGCAAGGGGTAAGCTGTTATTCGTCAACAGATTTATACAATTGGACTAACGAAGGCATTGTTTTGAGAGTTGAAACTAATCCTAATTCTGAGATAACAAAAGGCTGTGTAATAGAACGTCCAAAAGTAGTTTTCAATAAAAAAACAGGAAAATATGTGATGTGGTTTCATTTGGAATTAAAAGGTCAGGGTTATGATGCTGCCAGAGCAGGCGTAGCCGTTAGTGATAATCCAAGAGGGCCTTTTAAATTTGAAAAATCATATAGACCCAATAAAGGAGTTTGGCCCATGAATTTTGATGCCAAATTCAAATCAGCAGTTATTGGAGAACATAAATTAAAATCATGGACTCCCGAATGGTTGACGGCAGTAAAAAACGGAATGTTGGTTCGAAGAGATTTCGAAAAAGGACAAATGTCTCGAGATATGACGGTGTATGTTGATGACAACGATAAAGCCTATTTAATACATGCTTCAGAAGATAATTTGACACTTCATATGTCAGAACTTACAGATGATTATTTAGATTTTACAGAAAAATGGATCAGAGTAGCACCTGCAGGTCATAATGAAGCACCTGCCATTTTTAAAAAAGACGGAATTTATTATATGATTACTTCAGGTTGTACGGGTTGGGACCCCAATGAGGCACGTTCGTTTCGTTCCAAATCAATTTGGGGTCCTTGGGAATCTCTCGGAAATCCCTGTGTTGGAAAAGGGGCAGAGCTTACATTTCATTCGCAAAGTACCTATATTTTGCCAGTTGCCGGAAAAAAAGACCAATTCATATTTATGGCCGATCGATGGAAACCGAATAACCCGATTGATGGAAGTTATGTATGGTTGCCTATACAATTTGATAAGCAAAAACCAGTTTTGAATTGGTTGCAAAGTTGGAATTTAGATGTTTTTTATAAAAAATAAAATAAAAAAATAGATGAAAAAAAGTATTGATTTATTTCTGATGTTACTATTTGTTATTTGTTCTTGCTCTTCGGGAAGTTCTTCTGAAGTTGCTGAGGTAGAAGAACCAGATAATGTTGGGGAGTTGGCTACGTTGAAAACAAATGAAGCCGAAGAAATTGCAGCTAAGCAAGCTGTAATTTGGGGCATGCTTGAAGATAATGGAGGAAGCAGTGTTTTTGAACGAGGCGTGTGTTATGGTACGACAGCAAATCCTAATTATGAAGGAACAAAAAAAATAGCGAGTGTTACTAAAGGTTCAGGTGAGTTTAAAGTAGATCTGACTAATCTGGAAGGAAGTACTGTTTATTATGCACGGGCTTATGTGGTAAACAAAAAAGGAGTGGCTTATGGTAATCAAGTAAGTTTTAAAACGGCCGACTTAGCTTCGCCGTTATTGGTTTTGGGAACTATAAAAGTAGCTGGTGCACAAGATTTATTTTTGGATGTAATCTTAAAAGAGCACGGCGATTTAGCGATTCAGGAAATAGGTTTGGTTTACAATACAGCTACAAAACCAACCATTGCCGATAATAAAATAGCCAGAAGCAAGGTGGAAGACAAATTCAAAGAGCGTATTCGTAACTTAACACCAGAAACATTGTATTATGTTAGACCTTATGCGGTAACGCCAGGCGGAGTTTTATATGGAGAAGAATTTGTTATAAGTACCATTAAAAAAGGGAATTTCACCTATTCGTTTAATCAAAATGGAGCCGATGCTGCAACGGTTACCAGAATAAAAGCGGCATTTGATTTGGCAACAACTTATTACAATAATTTTACTTCCATTGTAAAACATGTTACGGTAAATTATTCGCCGGGAACACCTACTGCCGATGCCAATTTTTCGGGTTGGATTAATATGGGAGCCAATGCTTCTTATCAAAAGGCTGGAACTGCA
>NCDW01000253.1 GCA_002280395.1 Flavobacteriales bacterium 32-35-8 | reverse complement strand
TATAATCATGACCAATACAAATGAGCTGCTAAATGATTTAAAAAAAATGGACACCATACAAGGTATTTTATATTTAAATTTTAATGAGCAATTGCCATTTCAAGAGTATATCACCTACAAATCCATGCTCTCAAAATCTAATTTTAAAAATCTTAAAATATCAAATCAAGAGTTCTTACATAATTAACCATATTTTACTAAATTTACCAAAACCCACATACCTTTGGAAATCTTTAAAGACCTTTTAAAATTTACGGTTATAGACATTATAGATGTCTTTTTGGTAGCACTTCTACTCTACTACATC
Organism: Flavobacteriales bacterium 32-35-8; assembly: GCA_002280395.1. Classification (GTDB taxonomy): domain Bacteria; phylum Bacteroidota; class Bacteroidia; order Flavobacteriales; family Flavobacteriaceae; genus Confluentibacter. The sequence continues at coordinate 3,153 of NCDW01000253.1, read as the reverse complement.
TACAAGTTGATAAAAGGTACGGTCGCCATTAATATTTTTATTGGTATCATCATTATTTATCTGGTTTTCAGACTTACTGATTTTTTAAATATGGCCCTGCTCACTAGTATTCTTGGTGGCTTTATGAAAGTGGGGATTATTGCGCTTATTGTGGTTTTTCAGCCTGAGATTAGAAAATTTTTGCTCATGGTTGGTTCTACTAATTTCAGCAAAAAAGGAAAATTTTTAGGTCAGTTTAAATTTTTACAAACCGAAACTGGTGATGAAACCAATGTTGACACCATTATTTCCGCTTGCAATAAAATGTCGATGTCTAAAACAGGCGCTTTAATTGTTTTTGAACGTAATAATAATTTAGATTTCCTAACCGCTACGGGCGACGAAATGAACATTAAGGTCACACAGCCCATTATAGAAAGCATCTTCTTTAAAAACAGTCCGCTACACGATGGCGCTATCATCATCAGTAATAACATTGTAAAAGCAACCCGAGTTATTCTTCCTGTCAATAATGACAAAGTGATTCCACGACGTTTTGGTTTACGCCACAGAGCCGCTATTGGTGTTACCGAAAAAACAGATGCCGTAGCATTGGCGGTCAGTGAGGAAACTGGCCATATTTCATATTTTAAGGATGGCGAATTCGTCTTGTTTAAAGACAATGCGGAGCTTGCTGAAATTATTAAAAATGATTTGGCTTAATGAACTGCAAAAATTGTCATCGTTTATTAACCGAAGAAAGCCAATATTGCAATTCTTGTGGCGCTCAGGTTATTAAAAACAGGCTCACATTCAAAAATTTATTAGAGTATTTTACCGAAACCTATTTAAACTACGATAATAAATTCATCCGAACCATTATCAGCTTATTTGTAAAACCTGATGAAGTCATTGATAGTTATATAAATGGGGTTAGAAAAAGATATATAAACCCTGTTAGTTTTTTAGCAATCTCCTTAACCCTTTCGGGTTTTTATTTATTCTTTTTTCAAGACAACCTTAAAGAGAGTATGGATTTCTCAGGATTATCTAATTATGAAGGGCAAGAGAAACTTAATGAGGCCTTATCTAATTTTGTTTTCGATTACAATTCATTTATATACTTTTCTATAATTCCTGCTTTTGCAATCATTTCTTGGATGGTGTTCATAAACAAAAAATACAACTTTACCGAACATGTTATAATTTATTTATATACCATGTCATTTTCTTCCATATTGTCCATATTTTTTACGGTAAGCATTATTTTGATTGCCCCCAAAAGTTACATGACTTTTAGTTTAGGGATATACTTCCTATTGTTTATTTATCACATTTTTCTTTTAAAACGCTTATTCAAATTAAGCGGAAAACAAATGCTCATGAAAACATTGGCATTTCTGCCTTTGGGCTTTATTTTTTACGTGGTGTTCTCTATAATAATGATCATCTTGGTAATTATTACGGAAGACCTTACGCTTCAAGATTTAATACCTAGCAAATAAAAACTAAAGTGCTTCTTCTTTTAAAAACTGGACTTCATATAGATTTTTGTAGTACCCATTTTCTTTTTTAAGCAATTCATTATGGGTACCTTGCTCTACGATTTCACCAGCATCCATAACGATAATTTTATCGGCTTTCTTTATGGTTGCCAGTCTATGGGCAATAACAATAGACGTCCTCCCTGTTGTTATTTTATCAGTAGCATTTTGAATAAGTTGTTCCGAATAGGAATCTACAGAAGACGTTGCTTCATCCAAAACCAAAATACTCGGATTTGAAACGTAAGCTCTTAAAAATGAGATAAGCTGACGCTGACCAGAAGATAACATCGCACCGCGTTCTTTCACGTTATAATGATAGCCATCGGGCAAACTCATAATAAAATCGTGTATGCCAATATCTTTCGCAGCTTGCTGAACTTGAGCTTCTGTGATGTTTGGCTTATTAAGGGTAATATTGCTTAAAATGGTGTCTGCAAATAAAAAGACATCTTGTAAAACCACTGAAATCTGATTTCTTAGGGAAAATAAAGTCACATCTTTTATATCGATCCCATCAACTGTTATGACTCCTTTATCAATTTCATAAAAGCGGCTCAATAAATTAATAATAGTCGATTTTCCCGCACCCGTAGCTCCAACAATGGCAACGGTTTGTCCTGCTTCCACTTCAAAAGACACCCCTTTTAAAACCGTTTCATCTTCAACATAGCTAAAGTAAATGTCATTAAAAACAATATCGCCTTTAAAATGGGTAATGGTTTTAGTGCCTTTATCATCAATTTGTGAATTGGTATCTAGAATATTAAACACTCTATTGGCAGCGACCATACCCATTTGCAATGCATTAAAATTATCTGCAATCCTACTCAATGGTCTAAAAAGTTTAGGAATGTACATGATAAAAGCAAAAATAAGACCTTGCGTTGCGCCATCGCTTATAACCATGGCCAAACCGGCATACCAGACCACCAAACCAATGGCGAGGGATGATGCCAAATCTGCTATTGGAAAAAATATGGAGTTGTACCAAATGGTTTTTAACCATGCTTTTTTATGACGCTCATTGATTTCCCTGAACTTTTTACTTTCAGTATCTTCCCTAACAAAAAGCTGAAGTATTTTCATGCCCGTTAACCGTTCTTGAACGAAGGAATTAAGATTTGACACTTCATTGCGAACATCCTCAAAAGCAATTTTCATATATTTTTGAAACAACCGTGTCGCGTACATCAACAAAGGCAATACTATAAATACAATAAGACTTAACTTCCAGCTTTTGTAAAACATAAAACCAGAAACGACTATCATGGTAAGCAACTCTCTAAAAATGGTAAATAATCCTTGTCCAAAAATATCTGCTATACGTTCCATATCGGTTACAGAACGTGTAATAAGCACGCCTACGGAAGAATTATCGTAATACTTCATTTTAAAATTAAGGAGGTGATTGAACAATTTCACCCGAACATCCTTCACCACATGTTGTCCCAACCAACTGGAGTAATAAATAAATATCAGCTGGAATGCAAACTCCAGAATTAAAAGGATTATCATTAAAATAATGTAAAATGAAAACCCTTCAAGTTTATCTTTTGCTAAATTTTCATCGACTGCTATTTGCAAGATATGAGGTGTTAATGCAGCCAATACAGCAATAATAAGCACA
>NCDW01000252.1 GCA_002280395.1 Flavobacteriales bacterium 32-35-8 | reverse complement strand
GTAGGTCATAGTTGTTTTTACCTGTACGCCACTGTCGCTGGTAATATTGTGGCAGTATTACCGCTGGCTCGGGTTAAAAGCCGTTTGTTTGGTGATGCGTTGGTGTCAACACCGTTTTGTGTTTATGGCGGGGCGGTAGGCGAAGAAGCCGCCAAAATGTAGGTAATTAAACATTCGTTGTAACCTTGAAGTGGAAAATTCATTTCCCAAGCGTAGTTTGGCGACCAGTGCCAGTATAAAACATTTTTATTGTTTGTGTACCAATTCCATTCGACACCTTTCCAAAGTTCATCATATTTTTTAGCAACTGCTTTTTTAATTGTTTTTTTCATGTTTGTATTGTTTTGTTGTTTTTGGTTTTAATGATATTTGTTTGTATTGTTTTTAATTGTAAAATACTTATCAAAAACTATGCTAATTTATAGTGCAAAGTTGTAATAATGTACGAATATAGAAAATAATCTATGTTATTAAATTTCGTTAACTTAGTTTAACATTTTTAATCCTCTGCAAGGCGTTGGCTTTTTATTTTGCTTAAAAACTCCTTAGTGATGCCTAAATATGAAGCCACCATATATTGGGGAATGCGTTGCTCTATTAAAGGATATTGGTTTCTAAAATAAACATATCTATCCTTGGCCGTCATACTTAAATTTCTAACGATTCGTTTTTGGGATGCTATAAACGCTTTTTCAATGATTTTTCTAAATAAACGTTCCAATTTTGGAATACGTTCATACAACTCTTCAATAATATCATAAGGAATCATAATTAATTCAGTGTTTTCCAAAAATTGAATATTAAAATCAGCTGGCGTTTGGTTAATAAAACTGCTCATATCTGAGGTCCACCAATCTTCTATGGAAAACATCATGATATGTTCTTGGCCTTCATCATCCATATAAAATGTTTTGGTGCAGCCAGAAATAACAAAACAAGAATATTTGCAGACATCACCTTGCTGAACCAAATATTGTCCTTTTAAATATTTCCTATAAATAACTTTGGAAACAAGAACATCAGTTTCTTCTTGGGTTAAGGAAACATACTTATTAATGTACTTTAAAAGGGGTTCTATTTTCATCTGAATTTATAAATATCGATTCTTGATGATATTAAGATGCCACAAATTATGCCCAATAATATTAAAAGCTGCTGCCCTAGCGGAAATAGGATTTCCATTGACAATACCTATGAATTTTAAATCGGTGTCGTTTAAACTTTTCAGTAATACGATGGAATTTTGCCTGACAGCTTTAAACTCTTCCAACAAATCTTGTAGACTTTTTTTATCTGCTTGTGAAGGCAACACATAATCATCTTGCTCAAATCCGGGCAAGGGCGTTTTATCGTGCCTTGATATTCTGAAACAACGATAAATAAATATCCGCTCGGTATCAATCATATGCTGAAAAACTTCCTTAAGAGTCCATTTATCTGGCGCATATCTATAATCCAATTTATCTAATGTTATAGATTGCAATAAATCTAAAATAGTATCAAAATCGTCTTTAAAACTTTTAATAAGTTCCAAATCTTTAGGAAGTATGTTTATGTACCTACTATTATTCGGACTGAATTCTTCTGGTTGTAAATCTGATACTCTCATAAACAATTAAATTTTAGCTTGATAGGTATATAAATCGTAATAACGCCCTTGCAAGGCAATCAACTCGTCATGTGTACCACGCTCTGCAATGTTGCCAGCTTCAATCACCAAAATCTGGTCGGCTTTTCTAATAGTGCTTAACCGGTGCGCAATCACGATGGTGGTTCTATCTTTCATTAATTCCGATAAACTTTTCTGGATCAAGCCTTCACTTTCGGTATCTAAATTAGACGTAGCCTCATCTAAAATAATGATTTTAGGATTCGCCAAAATAGCTCTGGCAATGGCCAAGCGTTGACGTTGTCCTCCCGAAAGTTTAACGCCCCTCTCGCCTATTAAGGTATCCAAACCGTCATCAAATCTATCCGTAAATTCATTAACATAAGCTGCTTTTACAGCGTTTTGTAAATCTGCTTCGCTGGCATCAGGTCTTGGGAATAATATATTCTCTCGAATGGTGCCTTCAAATAAGAATTCATCTTGAAGTACCACGCCCAAATATTGACGGTAACTGCTTAATTTTACTTTTGATAAATCCTGGTTATCGATAGACACCACTCCCGACTTAGGTGTTAAAAAGGTCGCCGATAATCCGGCAATAGTCGATTTCCCAGACCCCGAACTCCCTACCAAAGCCGTCACCGAACCCGCTGGTGCTTTAAAATTGATGTTATGCAATACTTCTTTTCCTGCTTCATAAGAAAAGGACACGTCCTTAAATTCGATGTCGCCTTTTAGATTTTCTAATGTGATGGTTCTCGCCTCGTTATCTTCTTCGGCAGTCATATTCATAAGCTCTTCGGTTCTATCCAAACCGGCAAACGCTTCCGTAAGCTGACTTCCAATATTGCTCATTTGCACAATGGGCGCAATCATAAATCCAAGTAACAAGGTGAATGATAAAAAATCACCAATGGTTAATTCGCCAACCATAATTTTATAACCACCAATACCCATAATTCCCGTGGAGGCAATTCCTAATAAGAAAGTTGAAGAACTCGTCATTAAAGCCGTGGCCGTTAAACTCTTTTTTACGTTTTGGAATAATCTATCGACTCCCAATTCGAAGGTTTTGTTTTCTTGTTCTTCGGCATTAAACGCTTTAATAACACGAACGCCCGCTAAGGTTTCAGTCAATCTACCCGTCACTTCGGCATTTATTTTTCCACGGGTTCTAAAAATGGGGCGTATATAACCAAAGGCTTTCAAAGCAATGACACCAAAAATGGCAACAGGAACCAACACAAATAAGGTCATCGATGGACTGATTCTTATTAATAAAATCAATGAAATGACGGCCGTTATTGTGCCACCGACCATCTGTACCAAACCTGTACCTATCAAATTACGAACGCCTTCAACATCACTCATAATTCGGGATACCAACGCACCAGATTTTGTGTTATCAAAAAAACTGATGGGTAACGATAATACCTTTTTTTGGACTTGAGCGCGTAATTCGGATATTAAATATTGCGCCTGTACACTTAAAATTTTGGTCAGTAAAAAAGATGTTACCGACTGTACTAAAATCGCCAATCCTACAATGATTAATAAATTGCGAAGTTCATCGTAATCTTTATTCGGAATCACATCATCCAGCAAGGCTTTACTTTTCCATGGCAAAACCAAACTTGATAACCGACTTAGCACTATAAGAATCAAACCAATAAATACCAGATTTCGTCGTGGCCAAATAATGGTTTTAAAGGCTGTTGCTAACGTTACTTTGGACTTTTCTTTAGATTTTGGAGTACTTTTATGATGTTGCATGCATTATTTTTATAGGTTGGAATAGTCTCCAAAAATAATCAATCTTTACAACCAATCGCATCAATTTCAATCATTAAAAAATTATTTT
>NCDW01000014.1:19424-45866 GCA_002280395.1 Flavobacteriales bacterium 32-35-8 | reverse complement strand
ATATGTAATCTCTATTGCCATTAAGCATATTTATTGCAACAATTCCGTGTTCTGGCTTTTCGTAAAGCTTTTTATATGCAGGTATAAGGTTATCTTGTATAATGGTATCATTATTCAATAATAAAATCGTGTTTCCTTTTGCATTTAGAACCCCTAAATTATTTGCTTTACCGAAACCCATATTTGACTTACTTTCAATTAGATTCACTTCGGGAAAGTATTCTTTTAGGTAGTCACAACTGTTATCCCTAGAATCATTATCTATAACAATAATTTCGTATTCTATATCTACTATATTGGCTTTTAAAGAATTAAAGCAGTCATTTAAATAAGAAATCCCATTATAATTGACAATAATTACCGAGAGATCTACATTACTTTTCGTTGTCATGCATTTTTTATTTTTTGAGACCTACTTTTTTTGAAAAACAATTGTTGATTGGTCGCCGAGATTCTTTGTATTCAATTTATGAGCCTTCAAGCCAAAGTAAATAGCTTTTGGGTAAAAACGCGTTTTTATAAAGTTAAGCTTTTGAGAAATTAAAGGAATGCCTTTTTTATAATTTTCGCTAATCAAAAATTGTTTTGAGTCCGAATCAAAGAAATAATACTTTAGGTCATATCCCATTGACTCACAAATATTCTTTAATCCTGGGAAAGAAGGAATTAAAATATGCCTTGGTGCATCAATCTGAAACCAATTTTTGCCATATTTATTAAAAGCAAAACACATACTCATCGGTGTTCTTAGAATTAAGTAACCCTTAGGATTTAATAATTTAAGAATGTTCTCTAAGCTAGTTTTGGGGTGTTCCAGATGTTCAAAAACATGACTTAAAATTATAATATCAAATTTAAGTTTTTCTTCGACCAGATCCTCTATAGACTTTTTATAAATTTTGTAATTGGGTTTATGGATGTCTTCAAAAATATAAGGATCAATTCCTGAAATACTGTTAAATCCTTGAACGTCTAGCTTATCTAATAAATAACCTTCTCCACATCCTACATCTAAAATACTTGTCTTATCCTTGTCGGGTTTGCATAAACCAATTGCATATAAATTAGAATTACGCCCCGCAATTAATCTTATGATTTTTCCTATAAAAGACGTATTCCCTAAATCATTGGCACATTTTTTTTTAGAAACCCAATTGATTAATTTATTACTTGACTGTTCAGCAAAAGAATAATAATTCTCAGGATAGTATTTGCTAATATTATCTGGAATTTTGTCTAGCGATAAGCTTTTACAGTTTTTACAAATAGAATATTCAAATGATTCTTTTATTCCGAACATCATTTCTTCAACATGAAACGTATCCTCTAACTCGGTAAAACATAATCTACATTTAGTATCCATTAGGTAATTAATTTAAAATAGTGTTTCTTTTATAATTGTTTTTGTTCTGTAACTTTATTCAATCTTTTGTAAATGACATAAAGATATGTTGTATAAAAAATTTCAACTAAAATTAGTGTAAATACAGAACCTATTATTCCGAAATAATAAATTAAAAACGACCCTGATATTAAACCAAAAACAGGTGCTAAAATAGCCATTCTCATGAGTTCTTTTTTTCTGTCTAACGCTATTAAATAGAGAGAGATCGGACAGTTTATTATTACAATAAATAGACCTAAAAGCGCAAAAGTCAGCATTCTTAGCAAGATATGCAAATTGGTATCTGTAAAATACATAATGATTTTTTCCTGAAAAGCAAACAATACAATTATTTCGAAAAATATAAATATAGCAACAAAAATGTATGTAATTCGTATAATATTTTTTGCACTCAATGTGCTAACCGAAACCTGTTGTGACACTTTAGGCAACATAAAAGTCTGGTATATTGTAAATGGCCTTCTTGCAATGTTATATATTTTTTCTATTATTGAATAAACACCCGCCATTTCATAGGATATAAGATACCCTACCAAAGGTGATAGAAAATATAATGACAAATAATTTCCAATATTTGACAAGAAAAAATGGTAGCCTCCTTTTAATTCGTCCTTAATAGAATCGAAACTGACTTTTATCAATATTAGATTGTATCTTGCTCTAATATAAATTAAAGAGGTGAGTCCCGAAATAAAAAGCCCAGCCCCATAAAAAAGGTTTACCAAGATAACATCCTCAGTCTTTTCAATAAAACTATAAACTAAGACGATATATCCTATTTGACCAAATATGGTTATTAAACTCCATGTCTTAATCTTATGGAGGCCTTGAAGCGCCCAACTTAAATTTAAAACAGATGCCAATGGAATCGCTAACGACATAATATAAACCTGCCGATCAAGTGTATTTGATATGATATAGTTATATATCACTAGGCAAAACGGAAGTAGTATTAGGAAAATTAAAATCTTGGTGTAAATAATGTTGATGATTATTGTTCTTTTCCTATTCCTATTTGTTTCTTTTGCAAGTTTATTAACCCCAGTTATGTTGAATCCATAATCAACAATCATGGCGAAAAAGTAACTTACTGAAAAAGCTACCGCTGACATTCCGTAGCTTTCTAACCCAACTTTATTAATAATATAGGGTACCAAAAGAACTGGAACTAATAGGCCCATTATACTGCTTAGTGCGGTGTAAAATGTGCCAGAAAGAAAATAATGTAATTCTGATCTTGAATTTTTAAATAAATACATGCCTCTAGTCGACTTGTTTAGTGTGCCATTTCAAATAATATCATAATCAGATTAAAGCGGTTTTTTTAATATTGAATAATTAATTGTTTAATTAGCAAATGACTCCTTATTTTAAATACTATTTTATTATCAGAACAAAGTATAATCATAAACAAGTATTAGATAATATTGTTAATCAAAGTTTATGTGAATTTTGCTAAATTTCACCACCCCCGAATGGCTTCTTTATATAGATGTTACAAAAAAGGCGTTGTTCTTTATTGTTTTGTGAATAAATATCTCTAAAATGTATTTAAATTACATATATAAATCGTTAGTTTATATTTGACTTTTCAACTTAATAGTAAATAATTGTCTTTGCTAAATTTTACCACCCAACATATAATCAAAAATTGATTTTCAATCTATCCAAAAATGTATCATTACAGGTTTTGGTCCAATTATCCAATAAAATAAAATCTTGAATCTTCTCATCTATCTGTTAATATGCTTGTTAAGGTTTGTTCCCAATCTTTGATTTTTATCCCAAAAACAGTTTTAATTTTACTTTTATCCAAAACACTATAAAAGGGCCTTTTGGCAAGTGTTGGATAACCAGATGTTGGTAAAGGTTGTAAATTTATATCAATTTTATAGATGCTAAATATTTTTTTGGCAAAATCATACCAACTACAGGCACCTTCATTACTAAAGTGATATATTCCATATATCGGAGTTAGTTCGCTATTTTTATCTAATAATATTTCTTTGCATATAATTTGCATAATTACTTCTGCTAAATCATTCGCGTTTGTAGGGGTGCCTATTTGATCGTTAACAACATTTAATACGGTTTTAGTTTCTGCCAAACGCAACATGGTTTTTACAAAATTATTTCCGTAAGGCGAATACAACCAAGACGTTCTAATTATAAAATGTTTTGGTAAAATAGCTTGAACATGTTTTTCTCCTTCCAATTTTGAAGCACCATATATACTTATTGGATTCGGAAAATCATTTTCTTTGTATGGAACTGTTTTATTGCCTTCAAAAACAAAATCTGTGGAGATATGAATTAGAACTGTATTATATTCTAAGCAAAACTCCGCTAAATTTTTTACAGCATCTGCATTTACATTAAAGGCTTTTTGAATATCTTCTTCTGCCTTATCAACTGCAGTATATGCCGCGGTATTAATACAAAAGTCTGGTTTGTAATCTTCAAAAAGACGTTGTATTTGTTCTAAATTACAAATGTCTAACTCATCGACATCAACAAACTTGTATTCAAAATCAGAATATTGGCTTTTTATATCTTGAAGACACCTTCCTAATTGACCTAATGATCCAGTAACCAATATTCTGTTCATACCTGAGCTTGAATTAAAGGAGTTAATAATAAATCTTTTTCGGAAATTATAAATTCCTCTTCATTTAATTTCCAATCAATATTTAAAGAGTTATCATTATATATAATGCCGCCTTCTGATTCTTTATTATAAAAATTATCGCATTTATATGAAAAAATAGCGGTCTCACTTAAAACAATAAACCCATGTGCAAATCCCCTTGGAATGAATAACTGTTTTTTATTGTCTTCTGATAATTCTATGGATATATATTCCCCATAAGTTGAAGAATCTTTCCTAATATCAACTGCTATGTCTAAAACATTACCTTTAATAACTCTAACTAATTTAGCTTGACCAAATTCCCTTTTTTGATAATGAAGACCTCTTAAGGTTCCTTTTACAGAAAAGGATTCGTTATCTTGAATAAAATTCACATTTTGTCCAATCAATTCATTAAATGTTTTTTGATTAAAGCTTTCAAAAAAATAACCCCTATTGTCTTCAAAAATCTTTGGCTCTAATATAAAACAGCCCTTTAATTTCGTTTCTTTTGCTATCATTATTTATTATCTAATAATCCTAAAAGGTTTTTACCGTAACCACTCTTAAGCAACGGTTCAGCTAAGGATTTAAATTGCTTTTTATCTATAAAACCCATTTCAAATGCTGCTCCTTCTATCGCGCCAATTTTTAGCCCTTGACGTTCTTCAATAACTTCAACAAATTGTGATGCCTGCATCAACGATTGGAACGTTCCCGTATCGAGCCATGCTGTACCTCTATCTAAAATACTTACATTAAGTTTGCCTTGAGTTAAATATTCTCTATTTACGTCGGTAATTTCAAGTTCTCCCCTATGACTTGGTTGAATGTTTTTAGCAATTTCAACAACAGAATTATCGTAAAAATAAATACCAGGTACCGCATAGTTCGATTTGGGTTTTTCCGGCTTTTCTTCAATGGAAATAGCTTGCCCATCTTCATTGAATTCAACAACACCATAACGCTCAGGGTCGTGTACTCTATAAGCATAAATAACACCTCCATCTGGATCATTATTTGCTTGCAATAATTTTGCTAAACCAGTGCCATAAAAAATATTATCACCTAATATGAGCGCCACTTTATCCTTTCCTATAAAATCAGCGCCTATAATAAAAGCTTCTGCCAATCCGTTCGGTGCTTCTTGAATCGCATATTCAAATCTACAGCCGTACTTTTTTCCATCTCCCAATAAATCTTTAAATAATGGTAAATCTTTAGGTGTAGAAATGATTAAAACCTCTTTGATTCCAGCATACATTAAGGTTGAAAGCGGATAATAAATCATGGGCTTGTCATAAATAGGCATTAATTGCTTACTTACTGATAATGTTAATGGATGTAGCCTAGTACCTGAACCTCCAGCTAATATGATTCCTTTCATTCTTTAATGGCTATATTGTTTTTCGTAATATGATTGATACTCTCCACTTGTTACGTGATGTAGCCAATCTTCATTGCTTAAATACCAATCGATGGTTTTGTCCAGTCCTTCTTCAAAAGTTACCGATGGTTTCCATCCTAACTCTTTGTTGATTTTTGAGGCATCAATGGCATATCTCAAATCATGACCTGGGCGGTCTTTAACATAGGTTATCAACTTTTCTGAGCTTCCTTTTGGTCGGTTTAGCTTTTCATCCATTTGTCTGCAAAGTAGCTTTACCAAATCAATGTTTTTCCATTCGTTGAACCCGCCAATGTTATATGTCTCATGGTTTTTGCCTTTGCGGAAAACCAGATCGATGGCAACCGCATGATCTTTGACATATAACCAATCCCTTGTGTAATTCCCGTCGCCATAAACCGGTAATGGTTTATTGTTTATGATATTATTGATAAATAACGGAATTAACTTTTCAGGAAACTGGTTTTGTCCGTAATTGTTAGAACAATTTGTAATAATGTACGGCATTCCATAGGTTTCACCATAGGCTCTTACAAAATGGTCTGAACTGGCTTTTGAAGCAGAATAAGGTGAATTTGGGTCATAAGATGTGGTTTCGGAAAACAATCCCGTTTGACCCAAAGAGCCATAAACCTCATCAGTGCTGACATGGTAAAATAATTTATTGTCAAAATTGTTTTTCCATAGATTTTTAAAGGCATTTAAAATAACCATCGTGCCAATAACATTTGTTTTTACAAACGCTAAGGGGTCTTTTATAGATCTATCAACATGGGATTCCGCAGCTAAATGTATGACGCCTTCAAATTTATATTTTTCAAACAAGTCGTTTATAAAGCCTTCATCGGTAATATCTCCTTTAACAAACGTGTAGTTCGATTTATATTCTATGTCCTTTAGATTTTCTAAATTTCCCGCATAAGTTAAAGCGTCTAAATTAACTATATGATAATTTGGATAGGTCTCAACAAATAACCTGACTACATGTGAACCTATAAATCCTGCGCCGCCTGTGATTAAAATTGTCATATTAATTTTTTCTTATAATTTTTTAAGTAGGTATTTAATGATAAAAGCGCAAAAACAAACAATGCCAAAACCAACATGGCACATGGCACAAGAAACTTATAGCTTTTTAAAATCCCTTTTTGTTTGACTCCTTTGTCAGGAAAATCTGAAATAACATTTAAAATACTTTCTTTATTGGCGCTTTCTTGATTAAGATCAACTAAGCTGGTCTTTAATTCTTCCATTTTATTTATCAAAGCCAACTCTTTATTCTCTTTACTGCCATTTTCTCCCAAATTAATGGCTGTGCCTTGCATGGGGTGTTCAGCCTCCTTTTCCATGACTCTTTTATAAAGAGATTGTAATGAATCTATCTCGACAATTTGTTTGTTGTAAAGTTTCTCTTGTAATTCTATATTGATATCGCTTGTTTCTTTCTGAAGATTAAAATACTGATTTTCTGAAATAGAGTTTATTATAACTGGTTGAATCTTTTTTGCAATACTATTATTTGTTGCTATTATAGATACTGTATGGAACCGTGCATCAAAAGAGTTGAAATTCTTAAGATAAGCCTCCATGTCGATGGCTTTTTGAGTGGTAGTGTCTAGACTACGCACAAACCTATCAAATAATTGTATTTTTTGATTCTCATCAGAATACGATTCAACTTTAAACTCTTTTATAGTACTAGCTTGCTTTTTTGTTATCTTTAAAACGTCTGCCAATGCCGTAGAATCTTCAGCTTCGGCCAATTCATTATAAAAATTGATGTTATTATATAATTGCTGTACACTGTTAAAATTTGGCTCTACCACCATTGTGGAAATAAATTTAGGCTCTTTTATAAAATCTATAAATACGCCTATGGCTAAACCTAAAACACCAACAATAACAAGTTTTATAAAGTTCTTTTGAAGGAAAAGCAAAAAGAGAATAATTACACCAAAAATGCCTTTAAAGATACTCCCTATAAACTTAAAAAACCGATCAAAGGCATTGCCTATTAATTTAAACAATTGTCCTAAATCTACTTCTTCAGATTGTTGCGGTTGTGGCAAATCTTTACTCATAATTATATAGTTGTTAGTTGAATAGTTGTTCTAATATTTTTCTTGTTATAAGATAAGTTGGTCTTACACCCGTAGTACCTAAGCCTCCCGACGCCAACGTACTTCCTGTTTCTAAAGGGTTATCACTGGCGTAATACGCATATCTCACTTTTACATCTGGACTGATGCTTCTTCTGACTTTTGAAGCCGCCTGAATGGCCTTTTGATAATGCGCTCCTTCCATTTCTAAACCAATCACATTCCAAGTGGAATTGTAAAAGAATTTTAAAATATCCTTGTTTTGAAGTGATGTGCCTAAAACGGTGATCATGGAACCTTCATAAACATTAATACCTTGACCTTCCAAATCTTCTTTTTTTAATTCGTTTTTAAACGGATAATTATCCGCTGTGCCTTCAAAAATATGGGCTGATGGAATCATGATATCACCTTTACCCCCTTCTAAAATGCCAGCTTTTCCCATAATGGAAATGGATTCAACATTTAAAAGAACTTCAGTCCCTTTTACTTTATATGGTTTTAAAAGCTCGTCAATGGTTTCATAAGCCTGCTCTCCAAATGCATAGTCCATGACTAAAATAATAGGTTTTTTTGATTTTAAGGCTTTTATATCCGCTTTTATATCAACTTTATCAAAATCTATTTTGCTGGTATCAAAAATTTGAACATCTATATTCGTGCCCGAAGTATCTTCAATAAAAACCATACCATTCTCTATCGCCTTAACAGTTACCTTATTTCGAAAATCTTGATTTTCCTTTTTACTGAGCTGCTCATACACTTCATAAACATCTTTATTTGGAAACTCAATTTTTAAAGCTTCAGGTGCAAATAAGGTATTCATAACACTATGCATGTTAGCACTTATTATATGAATGGGTCTTTCTAACAATCCATTCGCATGTAGTGTCTCTTTAATGGAATCTGCCCAAATTTCACCGTGAATATGGTGCCCAATGCGTTCTCTTAAAACAGGGCTAAATGTAATGGTACGCTTATTGTTGTCAAGTTGTTCTTCAATGGCTAATTTACCTAACCAATATACAATATGCAACAAGCGTTCTGGCTGTGATGGTGTTGCAAAACTACCGTAAGCGGCTGTAAGTTCATTAAATGTTCTCCCTAAAATATTAGCCGTATGAGTAATGGCGACTTCCCGTTCTGGTTGCGTAAGTTTCTTTTTTGATAAAACCGCTTTTTCCAGTTTTTCCCAATCCCTAGCAATGACACCTTCCTCTTCATGGGCAAGTACACGGTTGCTAATTTTATGGGATTCCACAAAAAGAAAGGTAAGATGTGTTAAAATATCATAGATTTCAGAGCGCCCTCTGGTAATCTCAATATTCATTTGCTCATCATCAATTCTATAACAATTCCGTTTTCTTTTTTCAGGAATAATAGGTTTAAAATGAGAATTGGAGTAGCCTTCATCGCTTGTTAGATTAATGAACGTACATTCTTCAATGCCTTGCGGCAACCTATCAATCACATAAAGTAACCCTGCTAATTCTGCCTTTTCTTCTCCTATAGAGCCATAAATTTCTGGTCTTAAAAACAATAACGATTGTCTTAAAGTCTCGCCCGAAATACCCATTGGTTTATAAAAACCGCGGTTAAATAGATGGCGCATAGTTATATACATCCTTTCGATAGCATTGGAACTTTCTTGTGCCCTTGTTCTTTCGTGATGTTTTTTGTTTTTCATAACCATTTTAAGCGCCGCAAAGGTAATACTATTTATACAAACTTGAATAAGAAAAAGCATCAACAATTTTCCTATCGTTAGATAAACGTGGCATTTTATTTTGTCCACCAAGCTTGCCAATGGACTTCATATAGTCTTTAAATCCGTCCTTTTTAACCCTAGTTATTTTAAGGGACTGTAAGACATTACCTTGTATTAAATCGAAATAATAACTGTTTTGCTTTTGAAGTGATTCGTCAATTTTTTTGGCAAATGCAGAAAGATTTTCTGGTTCATTTTCAAACTCTATAAACCATTCATGGTAAGGTAATCCACTTTCTGGGTTTATCTGGGGCGCCACTGTAAATTCTGAAACTCTAATATCTGTGTCTTCTGTCGCTTCTTGCATGGCTTGTTCTACTTCTTTACCAATAACATGTTCGCCAAAAGCTGAAATAAAATGCTTGATTCTACCGGATACGATGACTCTATAGGGCTTAATTGAGGTAAACTCGACAGTGTCGCCTATATTATAGGCCCAAAGTCCTGCATTTGTTGAAATTATCATCACATAGTTTATACCAATTTCAACATCTTTTATGGTAATTCGTGTTGGATTTTCATTAAAAAATTCGTCAGTTTTAATAAACTCATAAAAAATACCAGAATTAAGCTGCAACAACATGCCCTTCTCATTCTGCTTATCTTGATAGGCAAAAAAACCTTCACTGGCCGGATACAATTCTATACTATCAACTTTTCTGCCAATAAGGTTTTCAAATTTGGCCCGATACGGTTC
Organism: Flavobacteriales bacterium 32-35-8; assembly: GCA_002280395.1. Lineage (GTDB taxonomy): Bacteria > Bacteroidota > Bacteroidia > Flavobacteriales > Flavobacteriaceae > Confluentibacter. Next base: position 35,860 of record NCDW01000014.1, on the reverse strand, counting down.
GTAATTAACGCCTCCAAAAATAAATAAGTTGAAATTTTTAAAGACGTCGCCAACTTTTTTTCCTGTTTTTTTATTAATTTTCTCAAAATACATTTGAACCCATGATGGAATTCCAGAAATAACCGTCATGTTTTCCGGTAATGTTTCTTCTACTATGGCATCTACTTTGGTTTCCCAATCTTCAATACAATTGGTTTCCCATTTGGGCATTCGGTTTTTTTGAAGATATTTTGGCACATAATGAGCTACAATACCCGAAAGTCGACCTACTTGAATGCCATTTTGCTCTTTCATAATGGGACTTCCTTGTAAAAAAATCATTTTTCCATCCACAAATTTGCTGTTGCCTGTTTCGTTAATGTACATCAAAATGGCGTTCCTAGCAGATTTTACATGGTAAGGCATGCTTTCTTTAGTGATGGGAATGTACTTTGTTCCAGAGGTTGTACCCGATGTTTTAGCAAAATATAAGGGCTTTCCTTTCCAAAGAACGTGTTCTTCTCCTGCAACAACTCTATCAACATAAGGTTTTAAGAGTTCGTAATCCCTTATAGGTACCCGTTTTACAAAATCATCATAAGACTTTATAGTTTCGAAATGATGATCCTTTCCAAATTGGGTTTTCTTTGCTTGTTCTATTAAGTTTTTAAAAACAAGTTGCTGTGTTTCAATGGGGTTATTTGCCCATTTTTGAACACTGTTATAGATGCGCTTTGCAAATGGCTTTGCTAGAACAGATTTTATTGATAACATTATTTAAAATCTATAAAGTTAGTTGGGTTTATGGGGTAACCATTATTCCAAAGTTCGAAATGTAAATGAGGTCCAGTGGTATAATCACCCGTATTTCCTGATGTAGCAATAACTTCCCCTGCCTTAACCAAATCGCCTTGTGTTTTAGTTAAGGATCCATTATGTTTATAAACCGACAATAGCCCTTGGCTATGCTCTAAAATAATAACATATCCTGTTTCGGCAGTCCATTCTGCGAAAATTACAGACCCATCGGCAGTCGCTTTTATAGGTGTGTTTTTAGCTACTACCAGATCTACCGCATAATGTCTTTCTTTTAAATTATAAGGTTCGCTTATGGTTCCATTTACTGGCGGGAACAAAACAAAGTTTGTGCCCGATTTTGCAGATTCAAACAAATTATATTTATCTTCTTTATCCACTTTTTCACGTAAAATGGAATCTTCTTGATTGGGCCTTAAATCTACTTGGTCAATTTCCAGTTTAACTGCTTTGATTATAGAATCTTTATTAAAGTCCACCTTAGTTACATCGCCTTGCAATACTTTCTTTATAGATTCATAATATTTATCATTCATGTTTATGATTTGTTGCAGCGAATCTGCAGTAAACGTAAGCTCGGTAGCTTGTTTTCTCAATGCTGTAGAAGAATAGCCTGGTATATATTCTCTTAACGGCGTAAAAGCTATTAACATAAGGGTGGCTAAAACCAATAAAATCGCCGACAAAGAAACCAAAACGAACACATTTAGCCTTGTAAGTTTTAATGATATCCGTTCTTCAAACGTGTCCTCATTAAGGACTACCAAACGATACTTATCTAGTAGTTTCCTCTTTAATTTTTTTGGTTTTTTTTTTCGTTCATCCATCTCAATAACAAAATTAAATAAAATTATATCAAAGCATTGTCTTTCTTTCTGCTAAAGTTATGTTAGAAACGCTTTAATTAAAGTTAAATTATTAACTTTGTTGTCTAAATATATTCATTATGAGCTTATATATGTTACCATTGGTTATTGGTGCGCCACAAATTATCTTAATTGTGGTAGTTGTTTTGTTATTATTTGGGGGTAAAAAAATTCCTGAATTGATGCGTGGTCTAGGAAGTGGCATTAAAGAATTTAAAGATGCTAGTAAAGGTGACGACAAAAAAAATGAAGAAGAGAAAAAATAATATGTAACTTTTACAAAAAAGCCCAACATTATGTATAATGTTGGGCTTTTTTGTTCTACTAATTATTGGATTTTAATAGACTTTATTATAGACTCTAATTCAAACATTAAATCCCGTTTTTCAACAGACGGTGCATAAGCAAAGCCTTCGGCTATAACCCACCTATTGTTTATTTTATCTTCAATGGCGTAGTTTATAAAAGGACCTGCCATCACAGCGTTTTTTACATCCCACATGGATTTGGTCTCTAAAGTGGGCTTATTATCTAAAATGGTTTCTGTGTTAAATGGTGTATAAGCGTTTTCAGTAGTCATATAAGAGCCTTCAACAGGCCCTTCAATATATTTTTTGCCTATAGAATCTCTTATGCTTATAATTTGATTGATAATGCTATCATTTCTTTTAATATGATTATAAGGCAATTGGTAGAGCAAAAGACATAAAAAACCTGTTTCAGTGTCTCTTCTAATCCAAAAGAATTTATCATCATTTTTTGCAATTCTGTAGGCCGTAGTAAAATCTAAATTTAATTTTAACTGCTCTTGAATAGATTTTGTATTGAATAATACTTTTCTAATCTGTTGCTGTTTGTAGAATATCTCTATATTTTTAAAAGTGCTTACTATTTTAGATGCATTTTCATTAATTTGATCTATAATGTCTTGATTATTTTTTCCTGAAATAGTAATAACTCGTTGAGGCTTTGCATATACATCATTATTAAAGGAAATTGATGATTCGTTGCCAATTTTAATTATTAGAACGGTTCTGTTTTTTGTTACAAAACCAGAAAAAACTTGGGAAGGTATCTGGTTGATGTTAAACGTTGGTTCGTCTTGTGGTAGGCCATAAACAGGCGATGCTAATGTATTTCTAACAGCTTCTCCAATACTACCATTCCATAAATCATTGTCTACAACGACTGAAACTTCATTTATTTTTCCTGTAGAATCTAAAAACACCTCATCATTGGAAGATTTACCATCTTTACATGACAAAACAAGCAACAATACACATGTAACTAAAAGAACTTTTTGCATAATAAATATTAGGTTAGATGGGATTATCCTTTAGATATTTTAAGTTTCATCCCCGGTTTTAATTTACTACCGCTAATATCGTTCCATTCTTTTATATTTTGAACAGAAACTCCTGGAAATTTTTGAGAAATACTCCAAAGCGAGTCGCCACTCTTAACTGTATAGGTGACCATATCCCCAGAAATGTTACTTGTTATTGATGCTTTTTCAGATGTTGATACAGGTTTTGGTGTATTTGTGGCCGCTACGTAATTGCTGGGATAAATGGTTAAACGCTGTCCAACGCGTATCTCGTTGCTTCGCAAACCATTCCATTGCATAATTTGACTGACCCTAACACCAAATTTTCTAGACAGTCGCCCTAAATAATCTCCTGATTTAACCACATAGGTTGTTTTGCTTTTTTCTTCAACTAATTGAGGTAATGGTTTTTCCCTTTTATCAAATTCTGCTTTAGCATACGCATAAATGGCTTCTTCATTGGTTACAAAAGTACCGATTGCCGACATAGGTAAACGTAGGGTATAATCTTTTCCTTTAACATAAGGAATAACATCTAATTTGTATGACGGGTTTAAAAACTGAAGTTCTTCTATATCAACGTCAGTGACCTCAGAAACCTGATCGAGCGTAATCATCTGTTTCACTCTAATGGTGTCTGTCTCAACATAAGCGAACTCTGGTTTCATTTTCTTAAAACCATGTTCTTCAGCATATTCAAAAATATACATATTGGCTAAAAAAGCTGGTAAATACCCTGCTGTTTCTCTAGGCAAATTATTTCTAATGTTCCAATAATTTTTATAGCCTCCGGAACGACGAATGGCTTTTGTTACATTTCCAGGGCCAGAATTATAGGCAGCTAACGCTAAATCCCAGTCACCAAAAATTTCATATAACTTAGATAAGTATTTTGCTGCGGCTTCTGTTGATTTTATAGGGTCGCTACGGTCATCCACATAGCTAGTTACATCTAATCCATACAATATGCCTGTGCTATACATAAATTGCCATAAGCCTGTAGCTCCAACCCTAGATTTAGCTCGCGGTTTTAACGCCGATTCAACAACTGCTAAATATTTGATTTCTAATGGTATATTATGGTTGTCCAATTCCCTTTCAAACATTGGGAAATAGTAGGCACTCAATGTTATCAACTTTTGTAATGTCTCTCTTCTATTCTTTAAATACGATTTTATAACACTTTCTAACGCAGGATTATATTCTACATTAAATGGTGTTCTAGCATCAAGTTCTTTTAGCCTGGCTTTTAAAGTATCGGTTGGAAGTTCTGGATACTCTACGTTTTCAATGCTAAGTTCCGCTACAGATTCATAAATGGTATCAAAAAGTGTGTTGCTGTATAAATCCTCAAGCCATTTTTTATCTAGTGACGCGGCATGCTCATTATCAAAAACAGCTTTAAATATGGTTGTATCCTGAACTTTATTGATATCATTCAAAATTTGAGTATTACCATCAACAGAAGTAGTAGAATTTTGTTCTGTACTAGCAAAGGAATTTTTGATTTGTGAACTACAAACCAAAAACGTGAAGAAAAAAATTGTTGATAAAATCTTAGCCATATTATGTCGTTTCTATAGTTAATTAACGCTAAATATGGCTAAAATCGTATTTTTTGGGCAATTTAAAAAACTTTATTGGAATTATTCGATAATCGCCGCTATACCGGGTAGTACTATTCCTTCTAAACTTTCTAGCATGGCGCCTCCTCCTGTACTCACGTAGCTAACTTTATTTTCAAAGCCAAATTGCTTAACCGCTGCAACAGAATCTCCGCCTCCTACTAATGAAAAGGCGCCATTTTTAGTTGCTTCAGCAATAGAATTTCCTAAGGCAATAGTACCTTTTGCAAAGCTTTCCATTTCAAAAACACCTAATGGACCATTCCATAAAATTGTTTTAGACTTCATAACAACATCATGAAATAATTTTATGGATTTAGGCCCGGCATCAACGCCTTCCCAGCCATCCGGAATTTCATTAATATCGACCACTTGTGTATTGGCATCATTACTAAAAGCATCTGCAGCAATAACATCAACAGGAATATGAACTTGTACGTTTTTAGCTTTGGCCTTTTTCAATATATCTAAAGCCAGATCCATTTTATCATCTTCACAAATAGAATTACCTATTTTTCCACCTTGAGCCTTGATAAACGTGAAAGACATACCGCCGCCAATAATTAAATGATCTACTTTATCAAGAATATTTTCTATAATGGTAATTTTAGAAGACACTTTAGCGCCACCAAGCACTGCTAAAACAGGCTTTTCTCCTGTTTTCATAACTTTATCTATACTTTCAATTTCTTGTGCTAATAAATATCCAAAACATTTACTTTTTGGGAAAAAATCAGCAATAATGGTTGTTGAAGCGTGGGCTCTATGCGCTGTACCAAAAGCATCGTTTACATAGATATCACCTAGTTTTGCTAATTTTTCTGAAAAACCTCTGTCTCCTGCTTCTTCTTCTTTGTGAAAACGTAAATTTTCTAATAACAAGACTTCTCCTGGTTGAAGATTTGCTGCTGCGATTCTAGCTTGTTCGCCAACACATTCACTAACAAACTTTACTTTAACACCTAAAATATTTTCAGTTTCTTTAACGATGTGACGCAAAGAAAATTCATCTTGAACGCCTTTTGGCCTTCCAAGGTGTGACATTAAAATACAGCTTCCGCCATCTTCTAAAATCTTTATAATGGTTGGTTTTGCAGATACTATTCTGGTAGCATCTGTCACTTCAAATTTTTCATTTAAAGGCACATTAAAATCTACTCGTATTAATGCTTTTTTATTTTTAAAATTAAAATCGTTTAACGTTTTCATAAAACTGTTTATTTATTTTTTAAAGGTTATGTGGAATCGCTTTTATATAAACTTCTTGCTTATGAACAATATAGCTAACGGCGATTTCATTTTTTATATCTACAAATGTAATTAATTAAAAACAGCTAAAAAATGTCTTTTTAAACGAAATCGATTGAGTTTATTAAGAATTTTAAAAAAACCTATTTCCCATTATAATTTCATTTGTACTAAATTTGACAATGGTAACCAAGGTATGGTATCTATTACTATTTGATACCATTTAATAATAAAAATTATGTAGGTTTGTGAATGCTTTTTGAAGATATCTTAGGTCAGGAACACATAAAAAACCATTTAAAACAAAGTGTTGAGAATGGTAGAATACCTCATGCCCAGCTATTTGTGGGACATGAAGGTTGTGGCACGTTGCCTATGGCCATTGCTTATGCACAATCTATTTTATGTGCTAATAAAAGTGCCGAAAGCAAAGAAGATTGTATAGCAAAATTTAAAAACCTGTCCCATCCAGATTTGCATTTTGCATTTCCTGTAACTACAAGCGACAAAGCTAAAAGTCATCCTATTTCGAGTAACTATTTAGAAGAATGGCGTCAACTCGTTAAAGAACAGCCTTATGGAAATTTATTTGATTGGTATAACTTGCTTGGGGTTGATAACAAGCAAGGTCAAATTGGTGTAGATGAAGCCCAGGATATTGTAAAATCCTTGTCGTTAAAAGCTTATGAAGGCGGTTATAAAGTGATGATTATTTGGATGGCAGAAAAAATGAATACGGCTTGTGCCAACAAGCTCCTAAAGCTCATTGAAGAACCGCCAGCTAAAACAGTTTTTATTCTTATTACTGAAGACGAAGAACAAATTATTAATACCATAAAATCACGCTGCCAAATACTACATTTTCCGCCATTGGCAGAAAATGTTGTTATTGAAGCTTTAATTAAAAATTACGGAATAGATATAGCAGTTGCTACAAAAATAGCGCACCAATCTAACGGAAATTACAATAAAGCATGCGATTTGGTGTATCATGATTCTGAAGATGTACAATTTGAGGAATGGTTTATCTTTTGGATACGAAGTGCTTTTAAGGCAAAAGGAAATAAGGCCGCCATCCCAAAAACAGTTTTTAAACTATTGTTTGGACTTTTTTAGACAAGCTTTATTATTAAATTACAAAGCACAAGAATTAATTTATTTAGAACCCAAAACAGAAACCTTTAAACTTGAAAAATTTGCGCCTTTTGTTCATGGAAATAATATTTTAGAAATTAGTGATGAGTTACAAGATGCCATTTACCATATTGAACGCAATGGCAATTCAAAAATTATATTGACCGATTTATCTATAAAATTAACGCGGTTACTTCATAAAAATCCAGATTAAACCATTTTTAAATTTAAAATCAGCATAATAAAAAAAGGCTTAGAATTACATTTCTAAGCCTTTTTGTATCGTTATACTGTTCTTTTAGCGACAGCATTCATTTAAAGCATCTAAAATTGGTTTTGTCAAATCATTTTCCTTAGTTCCGTATAAAACAGTTGCAGCAGCATCACTAGTACCTAAAATGTAAGTGTAACCATTTTTCTTTCCATAATCATTAACAAACTTTTTAACAGCTACTATTAAAGTGTCAATCTCCGTTTGAAATTCTTGTTGAAATTGTTGGGCTTCCACTTGTTTTTGCTGATCAATTACTTGTCTTTGCTGACTAAGTTCCTGATATTTTTGTTGAGCTGAGGCTGGTGCCATTCTGTTTGCTTCCGCTTGAAATTTTTGAGCCTCTATCTGAAAAGCATTTTCAACACTATCAAATTTTTTCCTGAAAGCTTGCTCCTTTATTTGGAATCTAGCTTCAAGGTCTTTTTTCTTTTGGTAATCATTAATCAATGTGCCGCTATCTACAAATCCGATTTTAGCTTGTTTTTCACAAGATGTAAATGCCAATAATAGCACGGCAATATAAAATATGTTCTTCATTTTATTTTGGTTATTATAATACGGACAAATGTAATAAAGTTAACTAGATTAAAAAGAGAATTTAGCCTGATTTTACTCTATCATTAAAAATTATCGATTTAATTATAAGCAATAAGCATTAGTTATTAAAAAAGGGTGTTTTTTAAGCGATTTAAGAAGCGTACAAAAATAGCCTTGGTGTTGTTACTTTTTGCGTTAAAAAAGGCATTAAATGCTTTTAAAATTATTTTTAGCTGTTTTTAATGATATAAATTAAAGAAGATGCCTCTTTTGTTTTAAGAGATTTGAAATTTGAACATAATCCTATCCATAATCCTTTAAAAAAATTCATTTTTCCAGATTTGTATTTTTCCGAAAGCAAGCTTACATAAAACGCATCAAAATACATGGGCTTAATTTTTTCCACTTTCATGGAAAACTCTCCAAATAGATTTGAGATAGATTCCTTGTTAAAATGCCAAAGATGTCTCGGCACATCGTAAGCCGCCCAAAACTCTTTGTAATACTGTGCATCGTAACTTTTATGATTTGGAACGGCCACTATTAAAACGCCATTTGGTTTTAACAACTTTTTTAAAATTAATAGTTGCTCATCAAGATTTGGCAAATGTTCCAACACATGCCATAATGTTATAACATCAAAACTAGACGCATTAAATTTAGAAAGTTGTTCAACATCAAAAACATTGTTTTCTGTTTTCTTGTTGGCTATACTCCTTGCCTCAACATTTGGCTCAATTCCAAAAACCGTCCAATTATTTTTTTTAGTAACTTCTAAAAAATCACCCGTTCCGCAACCAACATCCAATAAAGCTTTTTCTTCTGTTGAAAAAGAATTAATCAATTTGAGTTTTTGATTTAAAGAAAATATTCTGGCCACATGATAAACCTTCTCAAACAAATTTCTTTTTGAATTTGTATGGGAAATGTAATCTTCACTTTTATAATAGTCGGGCAATTTCTCTGAAGTTGGTTGCGGAAACGTTTCTAAAAAACCATATTTTGAATTCTGAATCAAGCTGAATTGTTCAAGAGAAACAGAATGATCTTTTACTTTTAAATACGCTTTAATTGGATTATCGTTTGCCACGAATTGAAGAATGTTACTTAATTAATTTGTTTTATGCATAGACAAATTTATGTTCCACGTGGAACAAATAAAAATTATCGTCCCATATAAACCAATAAAACAGAAATATCATTTGGAGAAACACCGCTTATTCTTGAAGCTTGAGAAACAGTTACTGGTTGCACTTTTTTAAGCTTTTCCCTTGCTTCAAAACTCATCGATTTGATTTGGGAATAGTCAAAATTCTCTGGTATTTTTACATATTCTAATCTGCTAAGCTTGTCTGCATTGTTTTTTTCCTTAGAAATATATCCCGAATATTTAACTTGGATCTCGGCTTGCTCTATAACCTCATCATCAAGATTGTTTTCTTTTATATAATCTTCAACCGCATCAAATTTTCGCATGTCACCAATGGTAATATTAGGTCTAGAGAATATCTTAAACATCTTATCCGATTGTTTAATCAAAGATGATTCTTTAGATTCTAAAACCGGATTCGCATCTTCTGGTTTCACACTTGTAGCTGCAAAAAACTCAACAAATTTTTCTGCATCGTTATGCTTTTGCTCCATTCTGCGCAAACGCTTTTCGCTAGCCAAACCAATTTCAAAACCTTTCGGCGTTAGTCGCAAATCGGCATTATCTTGGCGTAATAAGGTTCTGTATTCAGCCCTAGAAGTAAACATTCTATAAGGTTCTTCAGTGCCTTTTGTAATTAAATCATCAATTAAAACACCTATGTAAGCTTCATCACGTTTCAAAACAAAAGCTTCCTTTTCTTGAACTTTTAAACTCGCATTAATACCAGCCATTAATCCTTGTGATGCGGCTTCTTCATAACCCGTGGTACCATTTATCTGACCTGCAAAATATAATCCTTCAACCAACTTTGTTTCCAGTGTATGTTTTAATTGTGTAGGTGGAAAATAATCGTATTCGATAGCATAACCAGGTCTAAAAAATTTCACATTTTCAAACCCAACAACTGAACGTAATGCTTTAAACTGAACATCCTCGGGAAGTGATGTTGAAAAACCATTTACATAAACTTCAACCGTATTCCATCCTTCTGGCTCAACGAATAATTGGTGCCTGTCCTTATCCGCAAAACGATTGATTTTGTCTTCTATAGATGGACAATATCTAGGCCCTAAACTTTTTATTCTGCCATTAAACATGGGTGACCTATCAAAACCTTCGCGAAGCAAATCATGAACCAATTCACTTGTGTAAGTCATGTGGCAAGATTTCTGAACTTGCAACGGTTTTGTAATATCTAAATAAGAGAATTTCTCTGGTTTATCATCTCCAGGTTGCTCAACCATTTTTGAATAATCCAAAGACCGTCCATCTACTCTTGGAGGCGTCCCTGTTTTCATTCTGCCAGCATCAAATCCTAAAGAAACTAATTGTTCGGTAATACCTGTAGCAGCTTTTTCACCTGCTCTACCACCACCAAAATTCTTGTCGCCTATATGAATCAAACCGTTTAAAAAGGTTCCATTAGTTAAGACAACCGATTTGCTTTTAATGTCAACCCCAAGAGAGGTTTTAACACCTGCAACACGTCCATTATCTATAAGCAATCCAGAAACCATGTCTTGGTAGAAATCTAGATTTGGCGTTTTTTCCAAAAGCAAACGCCAGTCTTCAGCAAAGCGCATTCTATCACTTTGCACCCTAGGACTCCACATAGCAGGTCCTTTCGATTTGTTAAGCATTTTAAACTGGATGGCCGAGGTATCAGAAACAATACCGCTGTAACCACCCAAAGCATCAATCTCACGAACAATTTGTCCTTTTGCAATACCTCCCATAGCTGGGTTGCATGACATTTGTGCAATGTTTTGCAGATTCATGGTAACAAGCAATGTTTTGCTTCCCATATTGGCAGCAGCAGCAGCAGCCTCACTACCTGCGTGGCCGGCTCCAACAACTATAACATCATAAATCTCGTTAAACATAAATCTGAAATTAAAACGTTCCACGTGGAACAATAAATAAAATGCTTATTAAAAGGTGCAAATATACACTGATTTACGGAATATTAAACAAGCTCTTTTAAGTAGTGGTTTTCTTTGGCTCTCATAAGCTTTTCATCATCTTCGGTCTTGTCTTTATAACCGCAATAATGCAAAATACCGTGAACCATAACCCTGTGAAGTTCGTCATCAAAAGAAACATTAAAATCACTAGCATTATCACGGACTCTTTCAACAGAAATGAAAATATCGCCTTGTATAATTTTTCCGATAGAGTAATCAAAACTAATAACATCCGTTAACGTGTCATGATTTAAAAACTCTACATTCAATTTAAAGAGATACTCATCGTCACAAAAGATATAATTTATCTCTTCTAATTTATATCCTTCGGATATGATAACATTGGAAATCCAATCGGCTAATTGATTTTCATTAGTTAATGAAAATTCGGTTTCGTAATTAAATTGGATCATTTTCTTTCCTGAAATATTCTTGTACTTTGGTCTTATAACTTTGCTGCAAAGGTAAGCTTTGCTTATTCAATATTTCTGTAGTCTTAAAATATTGTTTGGCTGTTGGAATTTGATTGATGGAATTATTGTTAAACTGATTTTTGTTAGTTTCAGATTCCCGTTTATTATCTTCTCCTTGCTGGAAAGTAGCATTCTCAAGTTTTAATAATTGATGTTGCAACTCCATCATTTTTTGAAGCGTTTGATTTGTAAATCCCTTGTTCAATAAATCCAATTCAACGTCCTCCATTTGCTTTAACAATCTCTGACCAGAACCACTCATGCCTTCCTTTTCAAGCTGCTTTTCTAGAGCTTCTCTCAGTTGCTGCTGTTGCTGATATATCTCATACAGTTTGCCATCTAAATCATTATTCAATCCTTCGCCTTCTCCTCCAGAATTATCGCCATTTTTACCTTTGCTCTGTCCCTTTCCTTTTTCACCTTCTTTACCTTCACCTTCCTTATTTCCTGCTCCTTCTTTGGGTTGACCAGACTCGGCTTCTTTCATGCCTTCTTGCATCATCTTATTGAGTTCCTCTTGGCTCATAATAATGTCTGGTAATTGCATATCGCCTTGACCTTGGCCTTTACCCATATTCATGCTTTCTTGCATGCTGTCTAAAACATCACTTAAAAAATTGGCCAGATTATTCGCTGCTGTTACCGTAAACTGTTGATTCGAAATGCCCTGATATAATCTACTTTCAGCAAATTGACTTAAAGCTTTATCAATATTGAAATAGACTTCTGTAATTTCCTTATTAACCGTTTCAGAAAGTTTAGGTTGACGTAGGGACAACGCAAACAAACTATCATCAATATGCTCGAAATTCTCCCTTAGACTGTTCTGCTTTTTTAAATACGTAGCATATTTATTATGGTTTATATCAATGGCATTGAATTGATCCATTAAGGCTTCCTCGTCTAAAGAAAATAACACTAAATTGTCTAGTATCTGCCTTAACATATCAACGTCTTCCTGAAGTTGTTCACCACCACCAGCTTGCATAGCCGATTGCATCTTCTCACTCATCTGCTTCATTTTCTGGGCAGCCTTTTTTTGACTTTGCTGAGCATTCTTTAAACTGTTTTCTTTCTTGTTCTGTTGATTGTTATCATCAGATACTTGCTCATTATCTTTCTTCTGTAATTCTTCAGAAGCTTTTTGCTGCTCGCTTTTAATGGCGTCTTCTTGAGGCTTGTCTTGAGGAATATCTATGGGCTTTCTTAAGCTATTAGATTCCTTTTTTAGATTTTCAAGTTCTTTTTTAAATGTATCGAACTGTTCATTAAGCTTATCCTGATTTTCTTTAGTGTTTCTTTCCTCAGGTTCAATTGACAATTTCTCTTGGTCAATGGCCATTTTAAGCAAATCATCTTTAAGCTTATCCAACTTCTTTTCTACATAAAATCTTTTGGTTAATTCAAGTAATTGTTCTAAACTTCGCTTCTTGTTTTTGTTCTGCTTTGATAATTCTTCTAGCTTTTGCGCTAATTGTTCATTGTTTATTTTATCTTGAAGTTTTTCCAATTCCTCAAGAAGCTTCTCGTCTTTTTTAAGCTGTTCTTCATTATCCTTTAAACGCTCTTTTAAATCTTCTTTAAATGCGTCTTCTTCCTTATTCTCCTTCTGAAACTCCTCTAAATTATTCTTCAATTTTTCATTGAAATTCTTCATCATCTCATCTTGCTGCTTTTGGCGCTTTAAAAATGATTCTAATTTCTTTTTATCGTTGAAGTTTAATGTGGACTTTTCCTTTTGATTCAGTTGTAACTCTTCTAATTCTTTATCTTGTTCATCAAACTTTTTTAAGGATTTATTCAAATCTTTAATGGTTTCACTTTGCTCGTTGAGTTTCTTTTGGTCTACTTCATCCTTGGTGCGCTTTCTATAGGAGAAAACAGCGCTTTTTGAACTTTTAAACTTATTAATCGCATCATTATCAAATACTTGAAAATATAATTCATAAGGAATTCCTTCAGGAATACTTAAATTATTTGGAAATGCCGTAATAAATTCTGAAACATTGGAAGATGATATAGAAATAGTTTCATATTTCTTTTTCGTGTCATCATCTGACGGATAATAAACCAATTGAAGTTTACTAAACCCATGGTCGTCGCTCACTTGTCCGTAAAAATAAAGCGATTGTAAATCCAAAGAATCTTTCTCGACTTTTACATTTAACTCAGGATATTCGTCTTTCACAACATCAATTCTAAACGCTAAATTCTCGTAATTATTAAGGTTTTTATTGCTTGTGCTTAATGTGTATTCGAAATCGTTATATAATGCCTTAGAAGCTTTAAAAACATTGTCTTTTTCAGATTCAAACGCTAATGTGTCTTTTGAAAACAATGAAACGTTTTCAGTCGATTTCGTTTGAAGTTGCCAAGTAACTTTAGTGCCTTCCGGCACAATCGTGTTTCCTGTGCCTTTTAAAACTTCTGAAGCTTTATTAATATACTTTGGATACTCCAAAACCATTTCGAAAGCCAACAAGGTTGGGGCTTCTACAACACTGACCGTGTATGGTTTTGAAGTTACGCCATTTGCTGTAAGCTGAAACTCTGTAGATTCCTTAAGCTTAGGAAAAACATATTCAAATTCCCCAACGCCTTTTTGTTGTAAAAAATACGTTTCATCTTCATAAACAATTTGTGCGCTTTCGGGAATAACATCACCAGCCGTTCTAACAATTAATGTAAAATCGCTATTTTCTATAGCATTCAAATCGTTATTAACCACAAAAAACTGAAAAGGTGCCGGTGGTTCATAGGCTGTTTTGTAATTGACTACACGATTAAAACTGTCACTAAACCAATTAATTTTGCCGAATAAAAACGTTGTCAACAAGATTAAAACAGGAATGGCGGCATATTTTAAATATGGAATATTCTTTTTAAAATTAATCGCTAGTTTAAATGGAATCGGACTTAATTCCATGGATTTTTGTTCGATACTCGCCAACAATAATTCTGATTGTACAGTTTCCTTTTGCAATTGAAGTACATTCAATAACTTATCATTTACTTCTGGAAAATGCTTCCCAATTATTTTTGAAGCCTCTACATAATCAATCCCTTTTTGAAGCTTAAACAATTTAGCTAAGGGCAAAAAGATAAATTTAAACAACAACGCAAATTCTACCAGTATAAAAAGCCAAAACAAAATGGTTCTGGCAGTTGTGTTTAACCACAAAATGTATTCAATAAAAAGCGTGAACAGAAAATACAGTAAACCAATAGCGAAAAATAAAATAGCGCCTTTAAGCAATTCATTAGTGTAATAGCGCCTAATAAATGCCTCCAGCTTCTCTTGTATAATATGGAATTGATTCATTCTATATACCCTACTTTATTATAACTTACTAAACTACAATTTTTTTTATAGACGGTTTATAATAATGTGTTAATTGTATCTTTGCATACAAAATTACAAAATATGTCCAAAACCGTTCGTGTTCGTTTTGCACCAAGTCCGACAGGGCCACTTCATATAGGTGGTGTGCGTACTGCGTTATTCAATTATTTGTTTGCGAAAAAACATCATGGCACTTTCATCCTTAGAATTGAAGATACCGACCAAAACCGTTATGTTGAAGGTGCTGAACAATACATCATAGATTCATTAAATTGGTGCGGCATTCCCTTTGATGAAGGTCCGGGAAAAAACGAAAAATTTGGTCCATACAGACAAAGCGAACGCAAACATTTATATAAAAAATATGCCGAACAATTAATCGCTTCTGGTGATGCGTATTACGCTTTTGATACGGCAGACATTCTTGATTTCCATAGAAAAGACCATGAAGAAAAAGGAAAAACCTTTATTTACAATTGGCATAACCGATTAAAATTAAGCAACTCCTTATCGCTTAGTGCGGCAGAAACCAAAGCGAAATTAGATGCTGGAGACGAGTATGTGATCCGGTTTAAATCGCCACAAGACGAGACTTTGCATTTAAAAGACATCATTCGTGGTGACATACAAATTGATACCAATATTTTAGATGATAAGGTTCTTTTTAAAAGTGACGGCATGCCAACCTATCATTTAGCCAATATTGTAGATGACCATTTAATGGAAATTACGCATGTGATTCGTGGTGAAGAATGGTTGCCTTCGTTAGCGTTGCATTACCAATTATACAAAGCATTTGGTTGGAAGGCTCCAGAGTTTGCACATTTACCGCTGATTTTAAAACCAACTGGTACCGGCAAATTAAGCAAACGTGATGGTGATAAAATGGGATTTCCGGTGTTTCCTTTACAATGGGAAGATCCACAAACCCACGATATATCCAGAGGTTATAAAGAAGATGGGTATTTCCCAGAAGCTATGATAAACTTCTTGGCCTTTTTAGGCTGGAATCCTGGAACTGAACAAGAAATTTTTAGTCTTGATGAATTGATTGAGGCATTTGATTTGGAACGCGTTAATAAATCTGGTGCACGTTTCGATCCAGAAAAAATCAAGTGGTTCAATCACCATTATATGCAGGAACAAAATGATTTGGATCTTGCGGAAGCCTTTGCGTCACAATACAATCAATTAACCGATATTGATGTTAATTATATTGCCCTTGTTGTAAAACTTGTAAAAGAGCGCGCCACATTTATTAGCGATTTATGGGATTTGAGTTTTTACTTTTTCCAAGCCCCGAAAAGCTATGACGAAAACGCTGTAAAAAAAGCAATAAAAGATGATACTCAAGAATTAATGCTTGAATTGGTTACCATCATACAACGCGTGAGTGATTTTACTGCTGAAAATCTTCAAACCGATATTAAAACTTGGATAACTGAAAAAAATATTGGTTTTGGAAAAGTGATGATGCCCTTACGTTTGGCTTTAGTTGGCGCTTTACAAGGCCCCGAGGTTTTCGATATTATGTTTATGATTGGTAAAATTGAAACGGTTGAGCGGATTGAGAATTTGGTAAAGACTTTGTAATTAGATTTAAGACCGCTTTGCTGCTAGAACAAAGAGGTGATTGTAACTAATTTATAAACAATATTTTAATGATTAATCCTCTTCATAAAAATGGAGAGGATTTT